>CAYSSA010000093.1:0-3728 GCA_964433485.1 uncultured Tepidisphaeraceae bacterium
GGGCGCCGAGACCGATGATGCCGACGGCGAGACGATCTCCGGGTAATCGCCTGGGCTGCGCGGCATGAGCCCACCACGGCGCGGCCAGGAGGGGCAAACCCGCCGAAGCGGCACGGATGATTGCTCGTCGGGAGAAGCGTTGAGTCATGGATCAATCCTCGCGGGCAGCGGCAAGAAGTTCGGCGCCGGCCTCGACCACCATTCCAGGCGACACGCGTGTCATGCAGCGGTGATCCAACGGACAGCGCTTTTTCTGGCAGGGCCCGCAGAACACCTTGACGGAAACGCGTCGCTCCCTGGCAAAGTCAATCTCCGTCCATTGGGGATGCGTCGGACCGAAAATCGTAACCACGGGGACATCAAAAGCGGCGGCGATGTGGCGCGGTCCGGTGTCATTGGTAATCATCAGGTCGCAGCGACGGATGATTTCCTTGAGAGCGCCGAGCGTAAGTCCCTTGGCGACGAGGTCGATCGCCGCATGTTTCATGTGGCTGTGGACGGCGTCGAGCACGCGACGCTCGCGGGGCGTTCCGCTGACGAGAATCGTGGCGCCGTGTTCGTCCACCAGACGGTCGGCCGCCTCGGCGAAATGCTGCGGCAACCAGCACTTGGCGTCTCCGTACTGAGCGCCGGGATTGACAAGAACGAGCGGACCGGCGCCGTTGCGCCCCGGTCGTTCCAGGGCAGGGTCCAGTCCGGCGCGAGCGAAGATCGCCTCGGCCTCGCGGCGCTCGGACGGCGTGACGAACAACTCCATGCGGAGGTTGCGGCTGCGCGAGCCCAGGTACTGCGACAATCCCATGTAATAGCGCACAATCGGGGTGGGGATGAATTTCCCCCTGTCGCGCGCGGGCAACAGCCGGTCGCTGAGAAGAAACGCGCGCCCATCACGTTCGTAGCCGACCACGCGTTTGATGCCTGCCATCTTGCACAGCAGGGCGCTCTTGAAGGAATTAGGCAGCAACACGGCCAGATCGAACTTTCCCGCTCGAAGTCTCGCCGCCAGACGCAGAGTGCCCTTGCCGGCCTTCGCCTTGGTCCGGCCGGTGCGATAGGTGATGAGCTTGTCGTGCCATGGCATGCCGGTAAACACCGGCTTGACATAACGACGAGCGAGGTAGGCGATCTCCGCCTTCGGATAAAGCTCGCGCAGAGCCCTCAACGCGGGCGTTGCCATAACAGCGTCGCCTACCCAACTCGGCTGTACAACCAGAATACGCTTTACGTCGGACATAGAGCATTGAATTATAATCGACGCGCCAACCCGCAGCGAGAACGACGGAACAACTTTTTCAGGTCGACCGCATGGTGGCAATGAAAACCGTGTTGTCTGGGGATCGGCTTCACGAACCCCGCGCCGGCGGCTAAGGTATTGGCACCTGTGCCGGAACACCAACTGGACATCCTGCTGGTCATCCTTCATGCCGATCCCGCGCGCGGCGGCGCCGAGCGCTATACCGTGGATCTGGCTCGCGGGCTGGCCGAACTCGGCCATGTGGTGACGCTGGCCGCCGGTTCCTTCGGACCGGCCATCGAAGGCGTTGATTTCGCGTTGTTGGATGCGGGCGGCTGGTCCAGAGTCGGGCGATACCAGAGGTTCCTGCGATCATTGCGCAGCCACACCGAAGGTCGCCGCCATGACATCGTCCACGCCATGATGCCGGTGGAACGATGTGATCTGTATCATCCGCACGCCGGAATCGAAGCTCAGTCGTTGGCGACGGGACACGAGAAGCATCGAACGACCCTCGCCCGCGCTGCGGCGCGGTTCCTCAACCGGCTCAATCGCAAGCGGCGGCTGTATGCACAGGTCGAGCGTTTGCTGCTGGAGCCGGACGACGGGCCCGTGGTGCTCTGTCTTTCGCAGTACATCAGACAGGCGGCGCTGCGTCACTACCCGCTGCTGGCGGAGAACCGCCTGCCAATCGTTCTGAACGGCGTCGACCTGGGGAGATTCGACCCGCGAGCCGAAGCCGAGTCGCGCGGCTCAACCCGTGACCGGCTCGGATTGCGCCAGGAACACGTGGCAGCCCTGATGATCGCGCAGGACTATCAGCGGAAGGGCCTGGCGCAGACCATCGAGGCCCTCGCTCGAGTCAACGATAATCGCCTGCGGCTGGTGGTGGCGGGCCGGCCGGACCCGTCACACTACCGGCGGATGGCGGAACAACTGGGTGTGGCCGATCGCGTCGTGTTTGCCGGTCCGACGTCGCGGCCGGCGGACTTCTATCGGGCGTGCGATTTTTTCGTCCTGCCCACGCGGCATGACCCTTGCAGCCTGGTGGTTCTGGAAGCCCTGGCGATGGGTCTGCCCGTAATCAGCACCGCCTGCAACGGCGCCTGCGAGGCGATGGCCGAGGGCGTCCATGGACTGATCCTGCCCGATCCTGACAACGTGCCGGCATTGGCCGATGCAATGAGACAGCTTCTGGATTGGCCAAAACGACAACTGATGCGGCGGGCATGCCTGGACCTGCGAGAGCAAATCTCCCAGGAGCAGCACGTCCGCCGCATCGTTGAGGTCTATCGCCGGGTTCTCGACCGCAAGAGGCGTTGAGATGCGATCAGGCTTCCGGGATCGAAGACTTCTTCCCCCGCCGCAGCACCTTCCATCCTCCCCAGAGCACCGCCGCCCACGGCACCACGATCAGCGCTCCGATGATGATCGCCTGAACACTCCACAGCAGTCCGCGAACGCTGGTTGCCATGGCCTTGTGGAAGGCCGCGCCCAGACCTGAATCGTCGGCCATGATGGACGAGGGGCTGGTGAGGTTCACCTCGAACCGGGCACGGGCCAGCGGCGAATCGGCCAAGACCGGGTTCTGGGTCGCATCCGTCGCCCGCACCTTCCCCGCGTTCTGGGCCTTGATCCGCAAGTCCATGGCCTTGGCCAGCGGCACATCCAGCAGCAGCCGGCTGGTGATCTGTCCGTTGGCGCCGGTGGCCAGACGGGAATCCAGCACTCGGCCGCCAAGCTGGGTTGCGATGTCCTTCAGTTCGCCGGCACGAACCTCGACATCGGGCGTCTCCACGCTCAGTCGCACGCTTTGCGCCGGGGCAAGCTGGCTGAGCCCCACGAGACTCACCTGCATGCGCACCTTGGTGTCCACAGTGTTGTCAGTGTCCGAGGATCTTGCCACGCTGCGGGAGAACACCTGGCCGGCCGAAGTCAGCGCCCCTCTGGCGTCGGTCTCCCGGGCGCGCATCACCTCGATGTCAATGTTGCCCGAAAGGTTGGATGCGTCCTGCTCGTTGAGTTGGGAGGAAAGGATGCGCACCTCCGCCTTGCGCAGGTCTTCGAGCAATTTGCGGAAGACCTCATTGACATTGCCCCTGCTTACCAGCACCAGCGTCTCGGTTTCGCGCGGCGCCACCGAAGCCAGCGAATGCAATTGCACCGAAAACCCGTGCTTTGCCGCCGTCACGTTCTGCGTGTCCCGGTTCTCGGCGACCGTCAACGACATGATCTCTCGATCGCGCCGCAGTTCCATCAGCGTCGCCTCGGCCTGATCGGCCGGCACCTCGAACGCAATCGTCGCCGTCGTCTGCTCGGGTTTCTGACGGTTCAGGTTCGAGCTGACAATCCGTCCGGACCTTGCTTTCACGGCGGCCATGATCTCCCTGTAGGCCTCCTCGACGCCCGCCACCGCGATGCCGGCCGTGGTCGTCTGTCGCGGGGCGATGTTCGCCAGATTGTAGATGGAAATGATGAACCGAGTGTCCTTCTT
>CAYSSA010000093.1:3824-5087 GCA_964433485.1 uncultured Tepidisphaeraceae bacterium
ATCAGTTGCCCTGATGCCTCCGGCGAGACCTCGGCCGTGATGTTGGCCGCGAACTGCCCGGCATCATACTTCTTCAGATTGGAGTCGACCACGCGGCCTTTGAGTTCCTCGATAGCCTTGATGGCCTCGGCCCGGGCCTTCTCCACGTCCTCGGTCTCGATGCCGGCGCTGACGCTCTCGGTCACCTGCACCGCCGCCGGAGAGGCGATATCCTTCTCGACCGCCGTGATGTTCAGCGTCGACAGCGAAACCAGGTTGTTGTAATAGCGCAGCTCGCCTTCGAGCTTCTCGATCTTCTCGCGGTAGGCGCCCAGTTGCTTTTCGGCCTCGATCAGATCCTTGACCTCGCCCTTGCCACTCTTGATGATATTGATGATCCGTTCCTCCATCGTTCTGGCCGCGCGCAGCTCGCTGTCCAGGTCATAGTACACTTTGGTGACATCCTGGGCGGCGATTTTCTGGCTCTTGAGGTCGCCCAGGGCCCGGAGCTTGAGCACCAGGGTATCCAGCCGGTCCGGCGACACGCGCACCACGATCGTGCCGCGGACTTTACCGTTGGGCAGCTTCTCCGAACTGGTGGACGAGACATACCCCTTCTCCTCGCCGACGATTCGGGAGATCGTCGCGTGGGCGGTGTCGAACGATTCAACTTCAAATTCCATGTCGCCGTTGCGGATGATCTTCCTCGACTGAACGACCGCAGACTCCGGCAACGGCGGTTCGACCCTGGCCGGCGCCGGATCACCCGGAACCGGCGTATTGACTGGTGTCGACTGGCCTGTCACCAGCATGACGGATTTGGGCGACTCAGCGCCACTCGCCACAGTCACACCGGAGCGCCGCGACTCAACAGCCTGACGCTCCTTCGGTTCATTGCCCTCGGCGCCATTGAAGTACCAGGCACTCAGGCCCGTAAGCTTAAAATGCGCATCCTGACCGGCGGTAACCTGCCCCTTTAGGGCGTCACCGTCCCCATAACCAAGAGACTGTGGCTGCTTTTCGACCGGAAGCCTCTCCTTCGCTCCCTGAGGGGTACTGGAGGCGACGACCTTGCTTCGGTTCAGAGTGGTTACACCGGAGCCTCCGACCAATCCTCCGGCCGGGACCCTGGTAAAGTCGAAGCTGGTGCCGCCGGAAGAAAAGACATCGAACCTGTCTTCGGCCACGGTGCCATTCACAGAATAGGTGCGTCCCAGCACGGTACCGTCAGCCGGACGACCGCTCTCGTAGAGTTTCCGTGAACGTCCCGATCTCGCGGCGCCC
>CAYSSA010000093.1:5162-6723 GCA_964433485.1 uncultured Tepidisphaeraceae bacterium
CAGCCCTCAGCTTCGCCAACACGGCTTCCGTGTCCGCCTTGGCATCCTTGTCGCCGAGCGTAGTCTCACGAAACTCCAACCCGAACGGTGTCGTCGCCCAGGTGTCCCCGCTTTCACCTGCGGGCTTGTCGGATTCGCGTCCGCCGGCTCGAACGCCCCGGCGAAAGAGATCCGTATCCTGATCGCAAGCCAGTCCCGACACATCGGCATTCGTGCTCGCGAGCACTGCTTGGCCCCGATCGGCCAGTGCCGCCGCTCCGGGCAGCCGATTGCTCTCAATCAGATTCGCTCCGACATATCCCACGGCGCCAAGCAGAATGCCGGCCGCGGCGGCCGCAATCGCCTTGCGCGAGCCCGGCCGCAAAGGGATGTTGAAGCGCGCCGGGCGCCAGTTGGACAACACACGTTCTTCAAACCCCAGCGGCGGATTCACCGGACCAAACAGTTCGGCCAATTCGCGATCGGCCGCAACGAGCTGGTCGAGTGTCGCTCGACACGCCTCGCAAACAGCCGCATGTTGTTCCACCTGCCGGCGTTCATCGTCGGTCAGCATCCGCGACGGCACAAGCGGCAGAAGAAGCTGAATCTGCTGGTGAATGTTGTTCTCGATCGTCATGGCAACCTCGCAACTCAAATGGCCTGTTTTTCAGTGGAGACCTGACGCATTGACTTGTCGCTCGACGGCATGAGGTTCCAAACGCGCGGAATCGCAGGTTCCGAGCCGGGCGATCATCTCCTGCCGCAGCATCGCCAACCCGCGGCCAAGCAATCCGCGTAATGAGCCATTGGAAATGCCCATCTGCCGCTGAATCGCCTCGTGGTCCAGTCCGCCGATGTACCGCAGCGACAGGGCCAGGCGATAGTCTTCCGGCAAGGCGCGCAGCATCGTCAAGACCTGTTCGCGGCGTTCACTGTGCTCCAGCAACACATCCGGGGGCGGCTCGGCCGAGGGGATTCGCAGCAGGACATCGTCACTGCCGGCAGGCGCGCCGGCGCGCTTCTTGCGCGACTGCCGCCGCCCTGAGTCCACCACCGCGTTTCTCGCTATGGCCAAAAGCCAGGATCGAAAGCCCCGCGGCCGGTCGAGCTGCCTGATTGACTTCCAAGCGGTCATATAGACCTCCTGAGTGAGGTCTTCCGCCTGGTGAGCATCGGCCGTATCCAGGTAGATTCGCGAATAGACGAGCCTGGCCGTCCGTTGCACCAGGCATTCAAAGGCCGCCTGGTCGCCCCGCTGGCTGCGCTGGATCAGGATGTCATCGCTTTCGGTCAGCATGCGTGCGGCTCGATGGTAGAGACGCCGATTGGACGCGGGGCGCGCGCCGAAGTTGCATTATCGGTCCCTCAGTGAATTCGACCAGCAACGCCGGCCTTCCGATCTTGTTATTGGCGCATCTTGGGCTAGAATGCCTATGTGAGATAGCGTCGCACGGAGAGATGGCCGAGTGGCTGAAGGCGACGGTTTGCTAAACCGTTATACGGGATCAAACCCGTATCCGGGGTTCGAATCCCCGTCTCTCCGCTTACCGGCCCGCCCGTGGAACTGATCTCAGGTTTCACG
>CAYSSA010000093.1:6821-8804 GCA_964433485.1 uncultured Tepidisphaeraceae bacterium
CTTGAAGCCGCCATGGAGGCGACCAATGCACACAGGAACGGTGAGAACCCCGAGTACTCCGACAGGTTGGTTTGCATTATGGCGGGGTCGGGGCAGAATACGCCGGTGTTTGAACAACGCATATTCACGGTGGCCTATGAGAAATGCGATCATCTTATTGTTGGTTGTAACGGGCTGGGCGCTGGCAGGCGAGTCGCCCTTTCCCGGACCGCGGGGAGAGAAGCTGGACCTTGCAGCGCGTGAGGACATGTGGGGCAATCCAGCCAAGGGGTTTCTGGCCGAGTTTACGCGCGTGCCGCGCGATCGGGTTGTCGGATTCGCGCTGTACACCCAGCAGGACGGCGTGCTGAAGTTGACAGCGCAACTTTATCCGCTCAAGCCCGGCGAACCGCGCGAGGTTCGGCTGGAATTCCAGATTGACGGCGCGTGGCGCGAGGCGGCCCGCGCCCGCGTGCTTTATCCCGGTTGGTCGGCGCACTTCCGCATCGCGCCCTGGGACGGGACCAGGAATGTGCCCTACCGCGTCCGCCACGGAGAAGCGGCGATGTTCGAGGGACTGATCCGCCGCGATCCATCCGACAAGGCGGTCATCGTGGTCGGCTCCCTCTCGTGCGACTCCAACAAAGACCGCGGCGACCGCGCGGAGATCGTGGAGAAGCTCAAACGACAGGATCCCGATCTGCTCTTCTTCGCCGGCGACCAGAGCTACGACCATCAGGAACACACCGCGGCATGGCTGTTGTGGGGCCAGCACTTCCGCGAAGTCATCAAGGACCGCCCCGTCGTGACCATTCCTGACGATCACGACGTTGGCCAGGGCAACGTCTGGGGCGAAGGCGGCATCGTGGCGGACTCGGCCGCCGGCGACTCGGGCGGGTACTTCTACCCGGCGGAATACATCCGCATGGTGGACCGTTGCCAGACCTGGCATCTGCCGGACCCGGTTGATCCGAGGCCCATTGGACAGGGCATCAACGTCTACTTCACCCGGCTGCGCGTGGGCGGCGTGGATTTCGCGATCATCGAGGACCGCAAGTTCAAGAGCGGCCCCAAGGGCAAGATCCCGCAGATGGGACCCCGCCCCGACCACATCCGTGACCCGAACTACGACCCGAAATCCATTGACCTGCCGGGACTCCAGTTGCTGGGAGAGCGACAGATGATCTTCCTGCGCCAGTGGGGCCAGGATTGGACGGGCGCTCGCATGAAGGCGGTGTTGTCGCAGACGGCCTTCTGCGGCGCGGTCCATCTGCACGGTTCCAGAAACGACCGCTTGCTGGCCGACCTCGATTGCAACGGGTGGCCCCAAACGCCGCGTAAACTCGCGCTGATGGAACTTCGCCGCGCGCTTGCCTGCCATCTTTGCGGCGACCAGCACCTGGCCGTGGTTGTCAAACACGGCATCGACGCCTTCCGCGACGGCCCGTTTGCCTTCACCAACCCCGCCATCGTCAACAGCTACTACGGGCGCTGGTGGGAACCGGCCGACGGCAAGGCAGGCCCGAACCCCGTACCGGGCAGCCCTCTGGCATGGACGGGCGACTACCTCGACGGTCTCCACAACCGCATCACCATGATCGCCTACGCCAATCCGACCTTTGCGAACATGAAAGTCATGACCGAGAGACAGCGCGATCCCAAGGCGGAACTCGGCGATGGCTACGGGCTCATCCGTTTCAACACGCAGACCGGCGAAACGACCTTCGAGTGCTGGCCGCGTTACGCCGACCTGGCAAAAGGCGACGCCGCGCAATTTCCGGGTTGGCCCGTGAAGTTCCATATGGAACAGAACGACGGTCGCGTGGTAGCGGGCCATCTGCCGGAGTTGGTGGTTGAAAACGCTACGGACCCGGTCGTGCAGGTCATTGCCGAGAAGGACGGTGATATCCTCTACACCCGGCGCATTCGCGGCCAGCGGTTCCGCCCGCCGGTCTATGCCGCCGGGGCCTACACGGTGAAGGTCGGCCGCGACCGCCCGGACCT
>CAYSSA010000093.1:8843-17366 GCA_964433485.1 uncultured Tepidisphaeraceae bacterium
TTTCACTTCCGTCGAAATAGAGACACCATGAAACACACGCTCAGACTCATCCACTCCCTGGCCGCCTTGATTTCCGTCTCCACGATGGCGGCGGGCTTCGATGTGTCGAACGATGCAAGCACCGGCGGGCCGGGGAAGTTTGCGGCCGAGGAGATTCGTCGTGAAGCCGCCGCCAAAGGCATGACCCTGGGCGGCGATGTGAACGCCACTCGCGTTCTGCTCACCGTTGAAAAGGACGGCAGCCCCGCCTCGCAGAGCTACAGCATCCTTGTGCGTAACGAAGGCAACCGCCGTGTTTTCATCGTGCGCGGCGCCGCCGCCGCCGGCGCGATGTACGGCGGGCTGGATATTGCCGAGGCGATTCGCACGGGCACACTCGATTCATTGAAGGATGCCGACCACAAGCCGCACATCGAGCAGCGCGGCATCAAGTTCAACATTCCGCTGGACCTGCGGACGCCGAGCTACACGGATTGTTCCGATGCCGCGCAGGCGAACATTCCGGTGATGTGGGAGCGCGAGTTCTGGACCGAATTCCTCGACGCGATGGCACGGCACCGCTACAACGTGCTCTCGCTCTGGAGTCTGCACCCTTTCCCCTCGCTCGTGAAGGTTCCGGAATTTCCGGAGGTCGCGTTGAACGATGTATGGCGCACTCGCGCCAAGCTCGACGATACCTTCAGCTTCGCGGGCAGCGACATGGTCCGGCCGGCCATGCTCGCCGACCACGAGGTGGTCAGGCGAATGACAATTGAGGAAAAGATCGAGTTCTGGCGGTGGGTCATGCAACAGGCCGCCGACCGCGGCATCCGGGTCTATTTCTTCACCTGGAACGTGTTCACTTTCGGCGCCGATGGCAAGCACGGAATCACCAACGATCTGGGGAATCAAATCACGAAGAAGTATTTCCGATCCAGTGTCCGCGAGATGGTGAAGACCTACCCCCTGCTCGCCGGCATGGGCATCACGGCGGGCGAAGGCATGCCGGAGAAGATGGACTCCAAAGCCAAGGAAGCCTGGCTGTGGGACACCTACGGCCAGGGCGTCCGCGACGCGCTGAAGGACGACTCAAGCCGACCGTTCCGCATGATCCATCGCTTTCACTGGACCGCGCAAACTGAAATCCTGGAGGCCTTCAAGGACTACCCTGGACCGTTTGACTTCAGCTTCAAGTACTCCGTCGCACACATGTATTCGATCCCCAAGCCCCCTTTCATACAGCCGCTGCTGGAGAATCTCGCGCCGGGCAGGAAGACCTGGCTTGAGGCGCCCACCGCCGAGATCTACACCTTCCGATTCGGCGATCCGGCCTACGCCCGCGAATACATCCTCAACATCCCCCCGGCGGACAAAGTGGCCGGCTTCTACATGGGTCCGGACGGGTATGTCTGGGGACGTGATTTTCTGGAACGCAATCCCGGCCCCGGCCCGCGACCACTGGTGATGCACAAGCAATGGTATGCGTTCATGCTCTGGGGACGGCTTGCCTACGATCCCTCGCTGCCCGATTCCAGCTTCGAGCGGGCGCTGGCCGCTCGTCATCCCAAAGCCTCCTCGTATCATCTGTTCCATGCCCTGCAAGGGGCGTCGCAGGTCATGCCGCTGACCACACGGTTCTTCTGGGGAGACATCGACCTGAAGTGGTATCCCGAGGCGTGCTTGAGCCATCGGCGGAACAAGGGGTTCTACACTGTGCGACATTTCATGGAAGGCATCTCGATGCCCGGCGCGGGGGTGCTGTGCATTCGCGATTGGCGGGCTCGTCTGACTACCCGCCAGCCGATGACCGAAACCACCCCGCTCGACATCGCCGCGGCTCTCGAAGGCGCCGTTGCAAGGGCTCTCGTCTCGCTCGATGCCCTGCGCCAAGCCACCGGACAAGACTCTGAACTGGACAAGACCGTAACCGACTGCGAGGCGCTCGCCTGGCTCGGCCGATACTATGCGTCCAAGATTCGCGGAGCCTGCGCGCTGGCCTTGTACGACGCAAATGGCGACAGGTTCGAGCACGAGGCGGCGATCCGCCACCTCAACGCTGCCCTGAACCACTGGAAACGCTACGCCGCCATTCGAGATGCGCAATACGTTCCGGCCCTTTACAATCGCGTGGGCTATGTGGACGTGACCGCGCTGACCGAGAAAGTGGCCGCCGATATCGAGATCGCCCGCAACTGGAAGCCCGGCTCGCTCAAAGACGACGGCAGACGCACCGGCACCGAAAAAGGCTTCCGCAAGTGAGTTCTCCATCGCCCGGCCGCAGCACGCTTGGCTTGGCAATCGGTGATGGGCGCCGTGAGGCTGATTGTGTGCCCCGCGCTCCGACTCATTGCTCCGGCTTTGCTTCGTACAGATAAGTCAGCTTGTGTACCTCACCCGGTTTGGGCGGCGACATGATGCCGGCGTAGGGATATGTCCGGACGGTGTCCCAGGCGATGCGTTTGTATACCGCGTCCTGCTCCGCGCTCAGACCCGTTTGCTCAGGCGGAAGTATCACTTTGTCCGGGGCTTCCTTGTAGAAGGCGCAATAGAGCGTCAGCGTAACGAGGTAGGCGCCAGGTTTGGTCAGGTGAAAATCGGTGCCGGGGCCTTGCGGGCCTTTGGAGAAATGGTCGATAAACCATTCGCCGGGTTTTCGGCCGGGAAGCCTGCCCGCATCCTGGATTTCCTTCAGCCGCTTCAAGGCCAGGCCGGCCGGGACGATGTGAATCGTTTCGCCGGGGAATCTGGCCTGCATCGTTTCGCGCAATTCCTGGAAATACGCCAGATGATTGACGATGGCCTGTTCCCATGTTTCGGCCGGTTTCACGCCGTATTTGTCGCGCAGGGCGGCCAGGTACTTCTCCTTCGACCAGCCGGCATCGACGAGCTGCGACCAGCTTTCCTTCTTGAACTCAGCGCCAGGCCACTGCTGATACAGATACAGGCGAATGCCGGGACTGGACTCGCGCGCCAGGCGATAGAAGTTCCCTGAGTGCTGGGCTTCATTTTCTATCGACCGGCCGTGTCCGGAAAAGGGCTGTGTGATGAGAATGTCGATCGGCGCGAGGTCCTTGAACGCCTTGGGATAGTCGCTGTCGCCAAAGCCGCTCCTGGGATGTGCCCACAACCAGTCGGTGGGCGCTCCGGGAATGCTGAAACGATGGTGCTTGTGGTCGTAGCCCGCACTTCGGGCCAACGGAGCCATCATGCCGGCAAATGTATCGCTGAGACTGTTGCCGGTGCTGTAGGTCTTGAGACCCCTGGGCGGCGGGACACTGCCGATGCGATAGGCACCGCTCACCACCGCGCTGGGAAACTTGCCCGGCGCGGCGGCAATGGCCGCGACGGAATGAAAACCATCGGAAAGTTCCACCGGGCCATCGTAGACCCTGCCGTTCTCACCGCCGGGGGAAACGCCATTGGTGGTATAGCGAACGCTCGCGCCGGCGGGAGCGCGGATGGCGAGCCTGATCGGTTTCTCATGCGAGCCTGGCGCGGGCTCAAGTGACGGCGCCGGCGTGGTGTTGGCACCGGTCGCCAGATCCAGTCCCGCATAGGCATCGTCGGCCAGAGGGGCGTCGAACCAGGTTTCGGCCTTGCCGTCGAGGGCGGCGTCGAAGAAGCAGTTTTGCTTTTCGTTCCGCGTCCCCGCGATACCAAAGGGCTTGCCGACAAGTTTCCTATCACCCTGGTAGAACTCGATTTCGGCGACACGACAATTGGACCCCTTCGGACCGATATACTTTACCCAGCGATAAGGCGTCCGGTTGTCCAGCTTCACCTCGCACCATTGGCCGGCGGCCGGCGTATCGGCGACTTTGCCGAGCTCGACAAAACCAACCGTCTCGCCCATGTTCGAACCGGCGATGATCCCTCCGCTCAGGGCCGCGGCGGCGTCTGGCGCCGGCAGCAGCCGGGCACGATCAACGATCGGCGCTTCGGCGTCTTGAGCAAACGTAACGGCAGCCACGAGGCACAGCAGCGAATGAATCAGGCATGCGAGCTTCATGACCCGTCCTACCGGAAAGTTGATCGGTTCGTTGTTCTAGGCATAGGTGCGCACGGGATTGGGGGGCTGCTGCGAAGGCACTGGTGACTCTCAGCCCCGACGAATCTCAATTGACACCCGGGGGCAAGCCAAATAGTGTATCCGGATAAACGGATGAATCCGAAATCCAGCCACCATACCGGGTTCCTCGATCTGACGGGTTCACTGGCCGATCCGACGCGGCTCCGTCTGTTGAGTCTCCTTGAGCGCCACGAGCTTGGCGTCGTGGAGATGTGCGAAGTATTGCAACTTCCGCAGTCAACGGTCAGCCGTCACCTGAAAGTCCTTGGCGATCAGAAGTGGCTCAGCTCGCGCAGACAGGGAACAACACATTTCTACAGAATGTTGCTGGACGAACTTGACAGCGCCGCCCGAAGCCTCTGGCTCCTGGCGCGAGAGCAGATCTCCTCATGGCCCACGTTGACGCAGGATGAGTTGAGGTTGCGCAAGGCACTGAGCAATCGCCCCGGCGCCTCGGCCGGCTTCTTCGCCGCCAAGGCCGAGGAATGGGACAGGCTGCGGCAGGAACTCTACGGCGATTCCTTTCTCCAGGACGCCGCCCTGGCGATGTTGCCGGCCGACAGCATCGTCGCCGATCTCGGCTGCGGTACGGGCCTGTTTTCGGCCCGGCTGGCACCCCATGTGGCGAAGGTCTTTGCGGTAGACAACTCGCCGGCCATGCTCCAAGCCGCCCGCGCTCGAACCGCCGGGATGCCGAACGTCGAGTTGCTGCACGGCGATCTGGCCGCCGTTCCTCTGGGCAGCGGGGCCATCGATATCGCTCTGGCATGCCTGGTGCTCACATATGTAACTGATCCGCTCCAAGTGCTCCGTGAAACGGTCAGGATCCTCAAGCCCCGCGGCAAGGCGGTCGTCGTCGATCTTCTGCAGCACGATCGCGACGACTTCCGACGACAGATGGAGCAAATGAGATCTGGCTTCTCCGTGTCCGAAATATCGGACCTCCTCCTCCATGCAGGGTTCACAGAACCACGAATCACCCTGCTTTCACCCGAACCCTCTGCCAAGGGACCGGCCCTTTTGCTGGCCGCGGGCACTCGCGGATAACGGAAGCCGAGAATAGCCTGCGATTCATTCATTTTGCCGCGCGGCCATCTCAAGCCCCGTCACTCTGAAGTCGATTCCCATACAGCGGTGTTGTTTCCTGGCAACACCGCACCGGCATTGACGTTCCCCGGCAATGGTCTGGCACTTCCGGCTTCCAGGGAGGCTTCATCATGAGGAATCGAAGACTTGGTCTGCGGACGAAACTGCTGTTGCTGGTTACCCTGCTGGTCGTTGTGTCGACGGGTCTGATGGGCACCGCGGCCCTGCGGCAGGTGAAGTATCTGGGCAATCATGCCGCACAAGAAGCACGCGAGAGCTTGACTCAGCAGGCGGCCCAGACGCTCCAGCAGGGTGCGCACAACGACCGGATTCGAATACAGAACCTCATCGAACACGCTGAAACGCAATGTTTGCGCCTGGCCGGGTCCGCGCCGGCCCAGGGGTATATCAGCGCTCGCGAGGGCAATCACCAGTTGTTCAACAAGGTGGTGCAGCAGGAGTTGAATCGGATTGCCGACGGAATACTGCATATCGCCAAAGTGCAGACAAGTCTGTTGGGCAAACGGCTGGACGCGACCATTGCCCACGCGCAGACCCGAATGGATGCGCTCGGGCCGGTCAGTCTCGATCCAAAATCCTCCCTCCACTGGAATGCCGTGGACCAGTTCTCCAAAGCGGCCCGACCGACTACGCTTCCGGTCATGCGGATTGGCAAGGAAGTCTTCGATCGAAATGACTCCTTTGACCGGAGCCAGCCCGTGGTCGACGCCATATTCAAGGACACCGGAGCGCGCTGCACGATCTTCCAGCGAATGAATGACCGGGGCGACTTACTGCGTATTGCCACAAGTGTGAAGGCCGCCGACGGTAAGCGCCCCATCGGCACCTATATTCCGGACATTGAACCCGACGGCAAGAAGAACCCCGTGGTGGCCGCCATCGTGGATGGCAAGGACTATTGCGGCAGAGCATTTGTCGTTGACGATTGGTATGGCACGATTTACCGCCCGCTGCGGGATTCCGACGGCAAGATCATCGGTTGCCTGTTCGTGGGCATTCGTGAGCAGGACTCTCCGGAGTTGGTCGAATGTGTAAAGACCACCAAGATCGGCAAAACGGGCTATCCGTTCATTGTGGATTCCACGGGCAAATCCGTCATACACCCGCGAGCCGAACTGGTCGGCAAGAACATTGTCAGCGACTTGAAACTGGCTCAGTTGGCCCCCATCCTGACCGAGAAGAAGGCCGGCGAGACCAAGGTGCTGAGTTATCTGTTTGAAGGTCGGCAGAAGATTGCTGTTTACACCTACTATCCCCAATGGGACTGGATCATCTGCATCAGCGCCTACACTGACGAAGCCGCACAGCAGATGACAGATCTGGCCATGGCGCTGCTTAAAGAGGACATGGTGGCGACGTATCACGCGTCCAGAGCCGACATCGGCGATTCAATCGCTCCCACCTTCAGCCAGATTCGGTTTCTGGACGAGAAGGGAATGGAGATCATCAACATCGTCGGAGGCAAGCCGTCCGAGAAACTGTCGAGCAAGGCTGACACCGAATGGTTCCAGGCCGCAGCAAAACTGCCGCAGGGCAAGGTCTACAACGATGGCATCGTCATCGCCGCCAACACGGGTCTTCCCGAACTTCGCCTGGCGACCCCCATCGTGATCGAGGGCAAGTTCAAGGGCGTGTTTGGCATCAGCGTTGACGCCCGGACCGTGAACGCGGCCGTCGCGCAGAGCAAGTATGGCAAAACGGGAGCCGCATGGGTTCTGAACCAGAGCGGCGTGGCCTTGGCGCATCCAAAGTTTGCCTTTAAGGATAACGTGAACCTGACAGACCAGAAGTTCGGCGAATTGGCGGGCTTCGTTAAGACGAAGCTGCTGGGCGGACAGGCCGGACTTGCAGAGTATGTTGACGCTGGCGTGGCCACCACCGCAGCATACGAACCGCTCCCGGTTGGTCAGCGGAAATACGTAGTGGTCGCGAGCCTGCCGACACAGGAAGCGACCACAGCCGCTGAGGCGATTGTCGCCAATGTCCATGCCAGCACTCGCGGCGTGGTGAAGATGATGACCATCATCGCCGGCGGTCTGGCTCTGGCGGGGTGTCTGGCAGGCTGGTTCTTCGCCCGCTCCATCAGCCGGCCGATCATGGGCATTGTTGGCCGACTAAACCAGGGCGCCGAGCATGTTACCAAGGTGTCGGAGCAGGTGTCCAAGGCCAGCCAATCGGTCGCCCAAGGCTCCAGCGAACAGGCTGCTGCGATCGAGCAGACCAGCGCATCGCTCGAAGAGTTCTCCGGCATGACACGGCGAAACACTGAATCAGCGCAGAAGGCCAAATCACTTGCCGAGCAGGCAAAGGACTCGGCCGAAGCCGGAAACCAGTCGATGAAGCGGATGAGCGCCGCGATCAACGAAATCCAGTCAGCGGCCAATGAAACCGCCAAGATCATCAAGGTAATCGACGAGATCGCCTTCCAGACAAATCTGCTGGCGCTCAATGCCGCGGTCGAGGCCGCCCGCGCCGGCGAATCAGGCAAGGGCTTCGCCGTGGTGGCCGAGGAAGTGCGCAACCTGGCCATGAGGTCGGCCGAGGCCGCCAAGACCACCGCAGGGATGATCGAGAGTTCGGTAAACAAGGCGCAACAGGGAGTGACGATTGTCGCCGAAGTCGCCAAGTCGCTGAACGAGATCAACTCGGCGGCGGGACAGGTCAACTCACTGGTTCAGGAAATCGCCGCCGGATCAACCGAGCAGTCCAACGGCATTGACCAGATCGGAAAGGCCATGCACGAGATGGACAAAGCGACACAATCCAACGCTGCGACATCGGAACAAAGCGCAGCGGCGGCCACTGAACTGGCCCGCGAAGCCATGAACGTCAACGAATCCATCGGCGACCTGGTCGGAGTGCTCCAAGGGCGGTAGTTGACAACCGGACGAGAGGATGCAACAATCCATCCGGATGGAAGGATGAATAATTCAAAGGAGTTCGCCGATGACGTTAACAATTGAGCCCGTCGCGAGGAAGAAGACCAGTCCGAAGGCAGCGACATTTGAGTATAAGGTGGCCGATCTGTCGCTGGCCGACTGGGGACGCAAGGAAATTCTGCTGGCCGAACAGGAGATGCCCGGGCTCATGGCGGTGCGTGAAGAGTTCGCCAAGGCCCAGCCGCTGAAGGGTTTGAAGATTGTCGGCTCACTGCACATGACGATCCAGACGGCCGTGCTGATCGAGACATTGACGGCGCTGGGCGCATCGGTGCGCTGGTGCTCGTGCAACATCTTCAGCACCCAGGACCACGCTGCGGCGGCCGTGGTGGTCGGCCCCAAGGGCACGATCGACAACCCCAAAGGCGTACCCGTGTTCGCCTGGAAGGGCGAAACGTTGGAAGAATACTGGTGGTGTACAGAGCGCGC
>CAYSSA010000094.1:0-6765 GCA_964433485.1 uncultured Tepidisphaeraceae bacterium
TGGAGCGCATTGCCCGGATACTGACGCCTCCGACAATGGCCGTGATGATAAGCAAAGCGGTGAAGCCTGCCAGAATGCGCTTGGAGAACGTGAGTCGCATGACACCAACCTTTCAAGTTCTCCCTGACCACTTTGCATTGTGAACTGTCAGCGATTGACTGATCGGCATATTCTGGAATCACTTGAGAAGTGAAAGCAATGTCACAGGTGTTATCGGTCTGGCGGACCAGGGTTGGCGTCGCGGGCAACCTGTGGCGGCGTTGCCGGCACTCGCTACAATCATGCATCCCATGAGCATCAAAGTCGGCATTGTCGGAGTGAGCGGATATGGTGGCGGCGAAGCCTTGCGGATATGCGCTTCGCATCCTCGGTTTCAAGTGGCCTATGTGGCGGGCGAATCTTCGGCGGGACAGCGTCTGGCGGATCGCGTGCCGGGGCTTTCCGGGCGACTGGCGGATCTGATCATTCAGAAATGGGATCCGGCGACGTTGCCGGAAATCGACGTGTTGTTCGCGTCGTTGCCTACGGGCGAGTCGAAGGAGGGATTGGCCAAAGTCGCGGGGCGCATCAAGGTTGTGGATATCGGCGGCGACCACCGCTTTGCCGAAGGCTGGACCTACGGACTGGCCGACGTCTGGCCGGAGCAGATCGCCGGCAAGACGCGCGTGGCCAATCCCGGGTGCTATCCGTCGGCGACGCTGGCTGCGCTGGCGCCGTTGGTGGCCGCGGGCATGATCGATGTCTCGAGCATCATCATCGACGCCAAGAGCGGGGTGAGCGGCGCCGGGCGGGGTGGGGGCGACGCGAAATTCGGTTATGCCGAGTGCAACGAGGACGTTGTCGCCTATGGTCTGCTGAAACACGCGCATGTCCCGGAGATGACGAAAGCGATCGCGCAGATATCGGGCAGCAGTGAGGTGTCGCTCACATTCACTCCACATCTGATTCCGATGACGCGAGGCATTCTTTCGACGATCTATTGCCGTGGGAGCGCAAGCACCGAGGAATGTCTGAAGGCGGCAAGGAAATTCTACGCCGGCCGGCCTTTTGTACGTGTGACGGCCGCCCCGCCCCACACCAAGTGGGCCACCGCTTCAAACCTGGTGTTTGTTTCGTACGCGGCCGATCCGGCCAGAAAGCTCATCATCGCAATGGGCGCCGTGGACAACCTCGGCAAAGGGGCGGCCGGGCAGGCGATCCAGAACGCGAACCTGATGTGCGGCCTGCCGGAAACGGCCGGGCTTGAGGGACTATCGGTCTGGCCATGATCGACAGTAGTGAGTTGCCGACATGGAACTGGGCTATAATCGGCAAGCATGACGCGATTGTTTTTTCCCATCATTGTCATCATGACAGTGAGTTGCGGCGCCCAAGAGACACTTCGACTTCCGGCGGCGTGGGACATGTCGCCGCCGCTGGTACAGCCGGAACAGCGGCAGTCGCTGGCCAGCGTTGCGATGAAGGATCCTACGTTTGTATTTCATGAGAATCGCTGGCACCTTTTTGCGACCATCAAGTGCGAGGGCAAGACGCTGACGGAGTACCTGTCGTTCGAGAAATGGGAGACGGCCAACGCGGCGGCCCGCACGGTTCTGGATATGCCCGGCAATTATGCGTGCGCGCCGCAGGTGTTCTATTTTCGGCCCCAGAGAAAGTGGTATCTGATCTATCAGGTTGGTGTGCCCGGCAAGAAGTTCATGCAGGTCAGCTATTCGACGAGCGAGAATATCGGCGATCCGAAGTCGTGGACGCCGGCCAGGGATCTGTTTGCCGATCTGGCGACCGACCCCCGGCAAGCAGGGGGGCTGGATTACTGGATTATCTGTGACGCGGAACGGGCGTGGCTGTTTTTCACAAGCCTGAACGGCAAGATGTGGCGGCTGTGGACGACGCTGGGAGAATTTCCCAAGGGCTTTCGCGATTGTCGGGTTGCTCTCGAGGGCGACATTTTCGAGGCCAGCCATACGTATCGCCTTAAGGGGCTCGACAAATACCTCACCATCATTGAGGCCAATCCCGGTGGCCGGCGCTATTTCAAGGCATACATCGCTGACGCGCTGGGCGGTAGTTGGACGCCATTGGCCGATACGGAAAGGGCGCCGTTCGCCGGCGCCGCCAACGTGCGCGCGGCGCCCGGGGAGACGCCCTGGGCCGACAACATTTCCCATGGCGAGTTGATTCGCGACAGCAACGACGAGACGCTGACGGTCGATCCGGACAATCTGCGGTTTGTCTTCCAGGGCGCGACGCAGCAGGAAAAGGCGGGAATACCGTACGGAAAGATCCCCTGGCGTCTTGGGCTGTTGACGCCGCGCCGGTGACCCTCCGCGGTTATGGGATTTGGATATGGCTCAGGTGATGGACTACGCCAATCCGCACCACCACGCACTCTCAAGGCCACTGACGATGGCAGCGTGGGTGAGCACGCTGTATCCCCTTTGGGTAGCCGCATCGCTGAGCAGCGAGTGGCTTGTCGCGTGGTGGGTTCTGGGACATGCGCCACGGCCGTCTTTGGACGACCCCATGAGCATTCACCCATGGAATGCACTGCATTACGTGACCGGAGCATCACTCATGGGCGTGGTTCCCGCGATTCTCGTGGCGACATCTCTCAACACAATCGCCCTTTTCAATCGCCAATCCGCGCGATGGGGACTGATTCGGCTGATATTGGCGGTTGGCGTTTGGGCGGCCATCGTGGCACTGCTTCGCCTGGACCCCTGGTGCGTCCTTGCGTGGTGGCTTGATTGAAAATCGGGGATGGTCTACGGAAACAGCCCCTTGAGGCGAGATGCTTCGGCCACTCGGCGAATTGCCAGGGTGTACGCGGCTGTTCGATAGTCGCAGTCGGCCTCGTCGGCCTGCGCATTGACGTTGTCAAATGCCCGTTCGATGATCTTCTGTAGCTCGTCCTGGACTCGTTTCAGATCCCAGAAATAGTTGTCCAGTCCCTGCACCCATTCAAAGTAAGAAACGGTAACGCCACCGGCGTTGGAGAGAATGTCCGGCAGCACGGTCACTCCGTTTTCGCGCAGCACCTCATCCGCGCCCGGCGTGACGGGACCGTTGGCCGCCTCGACGACGGTGTGCGCCTGCACATGCGGCGCGATGTTGTCGTCGATGGTGTGCTCCATGGCCGCGGGTATCAGCACATCGCACTCGCATGTGAGCACCTCGTCGTTGCTGACGGCCTCGCAGCCGGGGAAGCCATCGAGCGTGCCATTGTCTCGGTAGTATTCGCCTGCGGCATCCACGTCGATTCCGGTCGAACAATAGATTCCGCTGTTGCGCTCGGCAATCGCAATGATCGTGGCGCCCCTCTCGTCCAGAAGCCGGGCGGAATGATATCCGACATTGCCGAAGCCCTGAATGGCGACTTTGACATCGCCGAGCGACTTGTTCTGCGTGGCCAGGAATTTCCGCAACACACACATGACTCCGCGGCCGGTGGCCTCTTCCCTGCCGACCGATCCTCGCAGGGCCACGGGTTTTCCCGTGACGGCTCCGAGTTCCTGATGCCCCACCATCATGGAATAGGTATCCAGGATCCAGGCCATGACCTGAGCGTCGGTGCCGACGTCGGGCGCGGGAATATCCTGGTCAGGGCCCATGACGGGCAGGATCTGCGACACGTATCGGCGAGTGAGCCGTTCCTTCTCGCCCGGCGAAAGCGCCTTCGGATCGCAGACAATGCCGCCTTTGGCGCCGCCGAAGGGCAGGCCGACCAAGGCGTTTTTCCAGGTCTGGAGCATTGCCAGCGCCATCACTTCGTCGCGCGTGACGGCCATGTCATAGCGCAGGCCGCCCTTGAACGGCCCGAGTGCATTGTTGTGCTGTACACGATAGCCGGTGAAGACCTGGATGCGACCGTCATCCATGCGGATGGGACAGGAAACGGAGAGGATTCGGCGCGGCGAGGCAAGCACCGGTCGCCAAAGCTCATCAAGTTTCATTGTCTGGTAGACCCGGTCAAAATAGAGATTCACGGTCTGCCAGAAGGCGGAAGTCTCAGTTCTGGGTGTGAAAAGATTGGTGTCGGTCATTGGTTGCAGCAGCCAGTCGATGGGTCGGTCGTCGTGAGTCGCGGAGAAACACTCTCCGACGACTGCCGGCTACCTGCTACCCACGGCCGGCTCTCCTCACGTGCTTTGCTTCCTGATGGTCATGTCGAAATTATGCACCATTGACTTGTACATCGTCCAGACGATGAGCCCCAGCACGCCTGTCGCGATCCAGCCGAAAATAAAGATGACAAAGCGGGCGTTGGTCAGATCGGCATAGGTGGTGAAGTTCTGGCCGGTGTTGTCCAGTGGGGCGACAAACAGCGCCATGAGCGTGAAGGGGCTGAAGCAACCGATGCCCAGGCCGACTTCGGAGAGATTCCGGCTGGAGGCTGCGCCCATGCCGCAAATCCAGAGCGTCCCGAAGACGCCGGCCACGATGCCGACGGAACTCATCACCGCGATGATGGTCTTGCGGCATCGCAAAGACATCTGCATGCCGAGAATCGCGGCAAAGGCGCAGACCATGACCAGAGTGCCCGGCAGGACCAGCAGCGACTCCGGCAGCACGGTCCACTCATCGGCCTCGATCTTCCAGGGGGTGGAATACATCAGGTCATAGGCGACAAAAATGAGGATGCTGGCAAGCGGCACGGCGGCCAGCGGCAGAACGAAACTGACGAGGCCGCGCAGCTTGCCCCAGATGTAGTAGCGGCTGGTGATGGGCGTGGAAAGCAGCAGGTCGAGGGTGCCGTCCTCCTTCTCGCGCGTGACGGTGGAGGCGGCATTCTGGGTGAGAATGAGCATGATGATCGCCAGTTCGATGACCATTGCCCCGAGGAGAAACTGCCGGACCGATTGCTGAGAGAGCACCATTTGGGGATAAAAGACCCGCATGTTGAGAATCATGTGGTCCTTGACGATGAGGCTGTCGGCATCGACACCCATCCCGGGTCGCAACGCCTCCAGAGACAGTCCCTGATCGCCGAATCTGATGACAGTGGCCGGCCCGTTTCGATCGCCGGTTGGGCGGACGCGATAAACGACGGGGCGTTCATTCTCCAGGAGGGTAATGGTGCGGGCCTGCTGGTTGTAGCCAAACGCAATCGACGTTGGCGGCGTCACGGTGCGGCCGGACATGATGACCAGCGTGATCGCCGCGGCAAGGCCCAGCGTCATGAACCCGTATCGCAACACGATGGCCCGATTGGCCGACGCCTTGGTCTTTGCTTCCCGCCAGGCAATCGGATTGGCCCAGACATAGCGAGGCGTGCGTGTCTTGTCGCCGCGGCTGAGCCGGAGCAGTTGCAGCAGCCAGGCACGGGCCGTCGTGGTAGACTGCGCAAGGCGACGCAGCAGCATGATCGAGGGCGTCACCAGCAGGAAACTGAGCAGGAACATCAGCGACACGTAAAACGTATGGGGGCTGGACAGATACCAGTTAAGCGGCCAGCCATGCCCCGCGACCAGTCCAGCGGGAGGCGGCTGATAAACGGTTTCGCCGAACACACCACGCAGCGCCAGGAAGGGATGCACACCCGCAAACCAGGAGATATGGGCCACGCTGTTGGGGCCGCTTTCCCAGTTGTAGCGACAGTAGCCAAGTTGCTCGATGGCCATAGGCACTGCAAGGTAAAGCAGGATGAACAGGTAGAAGGTGAAGATCGTGCGCCGGGTTCCGACCTTGAAGCAGGCAATGGCCATGGCGATCGAGCCGGTGATGAATGCCGTAGCGCAGGCAATGAGCCATGAGACGACGATTTGTCGGATGGCGACGCCGCCGAATATCTGTGTGATGGCAAAGACGGGGATGCCCGAGAGCAGCAGCGTGACGACGAAGAAAAGACGCGACAGCAGGGATCCAAGCACGATCTGTCCATTAGTCAGCGGCGTGGACAGAAGGATGTCGTAGGTCTGCGAGTCCTTTTCCTGCGTGATTGCCCCGGCCGTGAACACCGGCGACAGCAGCGCCACCAGGCCGAGCTGGACGTAGCTCATGAGCTGAAACACCTGCGCCGACATGCGCGTGAGCTTGGACAGCGACCCATCAATATCGCTCAATCCCGGCAGCAGTTGGATCATCACCAGCAGCACCAGGATGCCGAGATAGGCACAGCGTATGAACAGATCGCGCTTGCGCTTGCCCCCCGAAGCCACTACGCGCAGAAGGATCGGATTGGCTGGGACAAGGCGGAAGATGTAATTACCGATACCTAACATGAGGGGCTTCTCGAGCAACAGGGATTCGAGTCGCGCATTGCCTATTGAACCATACCTTTGGTCAATCGCATGAACGCCGTTTCCAGATTCACTTCCTCCTCGCGCAACAGCGTCAGGCGGTGTCCGGCGCTGACCAACTGGTGGGAAATGAATGAATAATCCTCAACGCCATCCTTGAGGGCAACCTGGATGTGGCCGTTCTTGATCGATGCCTCAACGACGTTGGGATCCTGTGAGAGCAGGGCGGCGGCGGCGGTGTTGTCGCCCGATACGGCAACGTGCAGGATGGTGCCGGTCTTGGCCCGATCGAGGATGTCCTGCACCGGTCCGGAGTACAGCAGTTCTCCCTGCTCGATGATCCCCACTTTGTTGCAGAGGTCGGCCAGTTCCGGCAGGATGTGGGAGGAGATCAGAATCGTCTTGCCCATTCGTCGCAGTTCCTTCAGCAGTTCTCGCATCTCGATGCGCGCCCGGGGGTCAAGGTTGCCGGCGGGTTCGTCCAGCAGCAGCACCTTCGGATCGTGCAGCAGCACGCGGGCGATGG
>CAYSSA010000094.1:6814-13001 GCA_964433485.1 uncultured Tepidisphaeraceae bacterium
GCCCAGGTCGGTCAGTTCGAGTACGTCGTTGACCACCTTGGTTCGCGCCGTCCCGTTGATGTTGTAAGCGGCCGCGAAGAACTCGCAGTATTCCTGTACCACCATATCCTCATAGGCGCCGAAGTAGTCGGGCACGTAGCCGATCAACGGACGAATCAAACGGGACTGGAACCCGATCACGTAATCACAGATGCGGGCCTCGCCCCAGGTGGGCTGGAGCAGTGTAGCCAGAATCTTGATGGTGGTGCTTTTACCGGCGCCGTTGGGGCCGATGTAGCCGAAGCAATCGCCTTCCTCGATTTCGAGGTTGAGGTTCGACAACGCCACCAGCGAACCGTATCGCTTGGTCAGATTCACCGTCTTGATGACGACGGCCATGGGTCCGCCTTTCAATTCTCCACCGGAATCGTGGTCGGAGTGCCTTCCGACGGACGCGCCAGCGGCACCACAAACTGGTAATACACGCTTCCCTTGCCGGTCAACTTCTGCCGGTCCACCTCAAGCGTCAGCGGCAATGGCGAGGTGTCCTCCAGCGGATGGTCGGCGCGCGCCAGAATAACGAGATGCCCCGCCAGTATGGCCGGCGACACATCCAGTCTCCTGGCGGTCCAGCGATGAATGACATAGCCGGGCTCCTTTTCCGATAGTCTCGCCGGCGGTTGAATGCGGTCAAACACGCTGAGCAGAAGGAAGGACAATTCACGACTGTCTATCAGGCCCCCGGTATCCGCCCGCCGCAGCTTATCATCGTATGATCGCATCCATCCGCCATTCAGCAGGCCGTAATCACAGAGCGCGTTCGGCGTCAGCGAGGTCGTGTTGAGGAATTTTCGCGCGGCCCACAGATCCTCCAGTCGCAGCACATCCCCCTTGCGCCAGGCGGGTTTCCCATCCGGCGCGCGCAGCCGGAGCATCGTATCATCAAGGGCGCCGACGCCGCCGTTGAAGACAAGATACACCTGATGAAGATCGTGTCCGGTGACGTTGCGCAGGCTGCCGCGGATTCGGTTGCCTCCCCACTCGGCGCTTCCTTCGATTCCGCCAATCCGCGGACCGGTCCAGTCAAGTTGAAATTTCTTAAGTGTTCGCCGAAAGGGCACTTCGATTGCCGCCGGAGACGCGGTGGAGCGCTCCGGCACCGGGACATCGTATTCCATGTAACTGAGGAATTCCGGCATGACGGCGGCATGCCGTGTGTGCATCGGCAGGGGGGAAAGGGTGCTCACCAGTCCGGCGGCCGCGTCTTTCATCTCGACACGCAGGCGAGCATCGCTCTTGACAAGCAGTCCGACCTGACTGGTCACGCGAGTGTCCGTCGTAGCCGACCATCTGATGAAGGAGACATGCTGGAGTTCCGGCGGTCCGCGCAGCACCAGACTGACAAACAGAGCGGTGACTGCCGTCGCCGCCACGGCACATACGGCAAAGACCACCCAGCTCTGCTGCGTCTTGTTCCGGCCAAGAAGGAAGAAGTGACTGCCCAGGCAGGCCAACAACCAGTAGGCAATGAAGAAGAAGATCGCCAGAAGAACCAGCGCGGCGGCACGTCCTTGAATCTCGGTCGAACTTAGAAAACTCAGGCTCGGATCGGGCGTCTGATAGCTTGTACTTCTGGGATAGCGCTGCTGGATATCCTTGCATTTGTCAACGAAGGACTTGGGAAAACCCTGTTGTTGTGCGAGTTCAGGATGCATTTGAGTGGCGTTCCTCAAACCGAGAACGGAATCCCAGACTCGACCCCAGCCGTATTGCCGCAGCGGCGTCCGGGACTGGATTGCCGGACTGCCAAGATCCTGCGCCACCCATGTAACCAGCCCGTTGCCGTACATCCATCGAGCGATGTACGGAGCGGATTCGTCAAGCATGGCCCATTCATCGACGCGCGCTCCCGGGCGCACCGCCGCTCGGCAAAGAGGGATCAAGCGTCCCTGGAGATCAGCCCACGGGTCAACCTCAACGGGGAGGTCGCTGACAAACCGCGAGCGATCTTTGTCCGGCCCCCCCCCAAGGCGCCGCAGCGTACCGGCGTTCTTCTCGTCGACCATGCCCGTGGGCA
This sequence comes from uncultured Tepidisphaeraceae bacterium, assembly GCA_964433485.1. Taxonomy (GTDB): domain Bacteria; phylum Planctomycetota; class Phycisphaerae; order Tepidisphaerales; family Tepidisphaeraceae; genus JANYKD01. The sequence goes on from CAYSSA010000094.1 coordinate 8,871, forward strand.
CGACCGGAAGCATCGCCGCGAACGGACCATCCCGCATCTTCTGCCACTCAATGCTCTGGCAGACAACCATGCGTCCGCCGGATTTCACCCATTCCTCAATGGCGCTGATCGCATCCGGATTCACCATTGCCGGATCCGGGTGGTTCCAGAGCAGGTCATCCACCGAGTCATATCCCAGAGGATTGGTTGGCAAGTCGTTCGCATTCACAGGCTGATGGATGATGTCCTCCATCATCGCGTAGGCATCGTTGTAGATTGACAGATTCGGCTGGCTGCCGGCGGTGGCCACTCCGACAACGAGCCGTGTTCCCCGGCCGGAACTGGTGGCCGCGTCGAGGTTGCGCAATCCGGTTCCGGCGCTGAACTTGATCTGCACAAGTTGCTTCTCGCCCTTGCAGAGAAAGACGCGAATGATGCTCGAAAGATCGGCCGCGCTGGACACCGATCCCAAGCCGCTCGGCTGCGGCCGAAAGTACGCCCAGACCTGCTCTTCCCGCCGCTCGCCAGGGCGATTTCCGTTGAGGGTAAAAGGACGGCTGTAGCTGACGCGGTCCCGGTCCATGTCCTCCTGGATGACCTGGATGCGGTAAGTTTCCGTCTCACCGATGGTTGGCCGGATTCTCAGTTTCATCGGCACCCAGCAGTGCGGACGATACCATCCGCCGAAGCCAATCAGCTCGACTTCGCCCTCGGCTTGCCCGAATGCCGCGGTCGCAAGAAAGAACAGGAAAATCCCCACCACGATGAAACGCATAAGGGCACTCTACGTTCCTTGCGAAATGGCGTCAACATGCCATTGTCGGCCATGGGTGCTATACTTGAGCAACGACGCCGGAGCACCGGCTGGAACGATAGCATTCAAGGAGTCTCAATGGACGGAAACACGTACAGGTTCACTGAACTGGTTGGCACCTCGAAGACATCCATCGAGGAGGCCGTGAATAGCGCGCTGGTCAAAGCCGGCAAGAGTGTTTCAGGTATGCGATGGTTCGAAGTCGTCGAAACCCGCGGGGCAATCAAAGACAACAAGGTTGTTGAGTGGCAGGTGACCGTGAAGGTCGGCTGCCGCTTGGACGAATAGCCGCGGCGAAAGGGGCCTCTCGGTCGCGCTACCGGCGGACTTCGCGCCGGCGGCAGCGGAGAGAGACTCGGCACGTTAGGGAGTCTGCTGATAGTTTTGGGCGATGGGCATCCGCCGCCCGAAGCCAAAGGCGCGGCTTGTGACTTTCAGGCCCGGCGCCGCCTGTCGCCGTTTGTATTCGCTGCGGTCGCACAGCCTGATCACGCGAAGAACCATGGCGGGGTCAAAACCATCATTGATGATCTCGGCCGCGCCTTTTTCCTCCTCCACATAACGGAAGAGAATCGCGTCCAGCAAATCGTAAGGCGGCAGGGAGTCCTGATCGGTCTGGTTCGGGCGAAGCTCGGCCGAAGGAGCTTTGGTGATGGAGTTACGCGGGATCAGATCGCAGCCAGCCTGGCGGTTGATGAACTCGGCCAGCTCGTAAATAGTGGTCTTCGGCACATCGGAGATCACCGCCAGCCCGCCGCACATGTCGCCATAGAGAGTGCAGTAGCCAACGGAAACCTCGCTCTTGTTGCCTGTGGTGAGCAGGAGATGACCAAAGCGGTTTGAGAATGCCATCAGGATGCTGCCGCGAATCCGCGCTTGGACGTTCTGGTCGGTCAGGTTCTCGGAATCCTGGGCTCCAGTTGCCAAGGACTGCGCAAAATGCGGGTAGACGGCCGATTCATAGGCTGCATGCATTGGTTCCAGCGGAACCACATGAAATTCGATGCCCAGATTCCGGGCGAGCGTTCTGGCGTCGGCAAGGGAATGTTCGGACGAGAATCGGCTTGGCATGGCCACCCCAACAACCCGTTGCGCGCCAAGCGCGGCGACTGTCAGCGCGCAGGTGACTGCGGAGTCGATGCCACCCGAGAGACCGAGGACGGCGGACTTGAAGCCGCATTTGCGGAGGTAGTCGCGCAGACCCAGGACGAGCGCTTTGTACATGGACTCGATGCCTTGGGAATGAGCCGGCGGGCGGAGGGTCACTGTCGGTGGTTCGGAAGATTCCGGATGTCGTTGGGCGCCGGACGGGAGGTCCACGATGAGCAGGTCTTCCTCGAAGTCTTTTGCCTGTGCGATGAGATTGCCCTGGGCGTCGAAGACGACGGAGTTGCCATCAAAAACGAGTTCGTCGTTGCCGCCGACCTGATTGACGTAGACCAGCGGCCGGACGAACTGACGGGCCTGGGCGGCGAAGAGTTCAAGGCGAAAGTCGTGCTTACCGACGACGAACGGGCTGGCCGAGGAATTGATCATCATCTGGGCGCCGGCCGCGTGCAGGGCGGCAATCGGATTCTGGTGGTAGAGTCGGCGAGGAACCAACCGCTCGTCGTTCCAGAGGTCTTCGCAAATCGAGAGGCCAACGGACGTGTCGCCAATCCGAACCAGTTGGTTGGCCCGGTCGGCCGGTCCGGGTTCAAAATACCGGGTTTCATCAAAGACATCATAGGAGGGAAGCAGGGTCTTGAAATGCTCGCTGACAATCCGCCCGGCATGCAGCACGGCGACCGCGTTGTGCAGCGGTCGGCCGACGGGTTTGGAATTGCGCTGTGCGAAGCCGACGATGGCGTGGATATTGTTTACGGCACTGGCAATACGCGACAGCGAGCGCAGGTTGTCGTCAATGAAACTGGGTTTAAGCAGCAGATCCTTGGGGGGATAGCCCACGAGACACAGTTCCGGGAACACAACCGCATGCGCTCCGGCCGCCTCGGCGCGAACGATAAAGTTGATGATTCGATTGGCGTTGCCGGCAATATCGCCGACGGTTGGATTGATCTGTGCAAGTGCGATCTTCATTGCAGATGATTGTATTGATGGTACAACGGAATGGGAGAGGCGCATGACGAGATGGTGGAATATCGCGGCGTGGATGTGTCTGGCGATGGCTGAGCTGACTTCCGCCGTCGCCGGCGGCGAACGAACATTGATCGAGGCGCCGGCAGGGGGGCCGGAGGTGGATCAGGCGACCATGCAGCGAGTCTACGAGGAGGTGAAAACTCCGTTCAAGTACGGCATCGTGATGCGCGGCGAAGGTAAGCATTACATCGATTGTCCATCGGTGTTTCGCCATGCCGGCCGGTGGTACATGGTGTACATTGTTTTTGACGGCGATGGGTACGAGACACGACTTGCGAACAGCGATGACCTGCTCGAATGGAAGCCGCTGGGGACGATCCTCGCACGAGGTTCAGGAAAATGGGATACCGAGCAGATCGGTGGATACGTTGCCCTGCAGGACCACAACTGGGGCGGTACCTGTGAACTCCAGAAGTTCGACGGAAAGTACTGGATGTCCTATCTCGGCGGAAGACTCAAGGGCTACGAGACCGATCCGCTGATGATCGGCATGGCGTTTACAGATGATCCGTCGCAACCAAGAGCCTGGCAGCGTGCGCCCGAGCCAGTGCTGACGCGCGACCAGCCGGATGTGCGCCACTGGGAAAAGCTGACGCAGTACAAGAGCAACATCATCTTCGACAGGGATAAGACGCTCGGCTGGCCGTTTGTCATGTACTACAACGCCAAGAGCAAGTCGGGTTACGAGCGAATCGGCATGGCCGTTTCGGATGATATGTTGAACTGGCGGCGTTTTGGTCGCGAGCCAGTGGTGGACAACGGCAAAGGCATTTCCGGCGATCCGCAAGTCGTGCGAATGGGCGATGTGTGGGTGATGTTCTACTTCGGGGCCTTCTGGCGGCCAGGCGCGTTCGATACGTTCGCGTGCTCGAAAGACCTGGTACGATGGACGAAGTGGACCGGTCCGGACCTGGTGGCGCCATCGGCGGCATGGGACAAGACCTATGCGCACAAGCCGTGGCTGTTGAAACACGATGGCGTTGTTTACCATTTCTACTGTGCCGTTGGCGAGCAGGGGCGGGCGATCGGGCTGGCGACGTCGAGGGATCTGAGCCCACGGCCATAGCGGGCTTGGGTCTTACGCGCGAGTTGCCTGGATGATTCGCTCTGCCCATGCCGTGCGATCTGCGGTGTTGCCACCAAGCTCTCTGGCAACCGCTTGTCGAGCCGGTTGGCTGCACAGGTTGCGAGCCGGATAT
>CAYSSA010000094.1:13011-17177 GCA_964433485.1 uncultured Tepidisphaeraceae bacterium
CGGTCGCTTTCAAGGCAGGGGGCCATGCCGGGGAAATGGCCCGTCATGGCAGCTTGTTGTAAACAGCATTCTGTCAGCGATGTGTAACTACTTCAGAGGTGTTCCCTTCAAATCCAACCGCTGTATGCCATGACCGATGGGGAAACCATCCTTGCTTCGCCATGCGATCCTCCTATCGCGGGTGATCTCAAAGAAGCCGACTTTACCGCCGGCGTTGCAGATGAAGACGTTGCCGCCGGGAAGAACCTGGATTCCGGCGAACCAGCGAACGCCCAACTCCGGCAGATCTCTGCCTTCGAGCGACCAGACGATCGCATCATTCTCATCGACCTCAACAATGGTCTGCTGGCCGCAGGCCAATATGTTGCCACCGTCGAGCAGCACAGCCGAGTACGGGGCGAAGTTCAGTTTGATCTCGCGGACAAGCTTGCCCACGGGGCTGTAGCGGCGGACGGCGCGGGCGGATTCTTCCGCCACGAGGAAATCGCCACCGCTGATCTGCCGGGCATTACGGAGACAACTGTGGCCGCCTCGGCTGATGAGTCTGATTTCGCGGACGATATCGGCCTTGGGAGTGACGATGAGAAGTTTGCCCTGGCTGGATGCGCCGACGAGCGTATTGCCGTCGGCAAGCCGCTGGCATGACCAGACCTGGCCGGTGGTCTTGAAATGGAAGACGACCCGTTTCTCGACGGTCACTTCCATCACACCACCGGGGTTGTCGTTCTTATGCGAGTCGTAGTTGGTGTTGTAGCAGAAGAGAATGTTGCCATTGGGCAGTTGCCACGCATCCCGCGACATCTCGGCCGCCACACTCCACGCAACTTGCCCGGTGTTGTCGTAGCGGAGGATCTGCCTTGCCCCTTCGGCGGCAAACAGCAGAGGAGGAAAGTCCTCGGCCGCTCGCGCCACCAGCACGGGAAACAGCAGAACCAGAATCAGGAGTCTCATGCCGCGCCTTCCATGAACGCATAGCACAACAGATGGCAGATCCCCATCTGTGCGTCCTCCACGCGCCCGTAATGCGTATCGTTGATTACGATGACATGCTCTGCGATCTCGGCCATCCGCCCGCGTTTGCCGCCAACGAGGGCAATCGTGCGACAGCCGTGCGCCCTCGCCCACTCCATCGCCTTTACGCAATTGGGCGAATTCCCGCTGACGCTCAGCGATATCACCACATCACCCGGCCTTGCGTAGTTCTCCAACTGCCGCTGGTAGACGTCCTCGTAGGCGTAGTCGTTGCCGATCGCGGTCATCCAGCTCGTGTTGTCATTGAGCGACATGACACGGAAACGTTTGCCCATCTTGTCCGACGCGCCCTTGCCCAGGTCCGTCGCAAAGTGCGAGCAGTTGGCGGCACTGCCGCCGTTGCCGAAGGCAAAAACCTGCCGGTCTTCCTCGAGCGCCTGGCGCAGCAATCCAACCAGCGACGCCACCTGTGCCACAGGAATCGAATCCAGCGCGGCTTTCTGTCCGCGAACGTAATCTTTGATCCAGTTGTCAATCATTCCGGCGAGTATGCCATGAATCAGTGTAAATGAACAGTTCTCAAGCCTGCTTTTCCGCTGCGAGCCGCCCTCCCTGCAACAGCAGTACCCGGTCGGCCTGCTCACGCGCCAACTCCCGATCATGCGTGACCATGACGATCGTTTGTCCCTGCCGACGATGCAGTTTCTGCAATACGCTCATGATTTGTTTACCGGTGTCGGCGTCGAGGTTTCCGGTCGGCTCGTCCGCAAACAGCACCTTGGGTTCGTTCATCAGCGCCCGGGCGATAGCCACGCGCTGTCGCTCGCCACCGGATAGCTGGTTCGGGCGGTGCCGCAGGCGGTGGTCCATTCCCAGATCCGCCAGCAGCATCCTGGCGCGTTCTCGCAACACCGACTTGCGGGCGTGAAATCCAAACCACGAGAAATGCACCATGCTCGGCAGCAGCGTGTTCTCCAGAACGTTCAGTTCGGGCAGCAGGTGGTAAAACTGGAACACGAAACCGAAATGCGTGTTTCGCAACTGGCTGCGCTGCGACGCCGATAGGCCGGTGTAGTTCTGCTGGTCGTAGTCGATCTGACCCGCATCGGCCGCGTCCAGCGCTCCCAACAGGTGCATCAGGGTACTCTTGCCGGATCCGGAGCGCCCTTCGATGGCGACAAACTCGCCGCGGCGGACGGCCAGGTCGACATGCTTGAGCACCTCGATCCGGCTCTCGCCCATCTTGAAAGACTTGCCGACGCCGGAGCAGCGCAAGATCGCCTGCGACGATTGAGATCCGGCGGTATGGTCCGGCTGGACGATTACTCCCATCGCAGTGCCTCCACGGGATGAAGCATCGCGGCGCGCATGGCCGGCACCAGCGCTCCAAGAACCGCCGACAACACGGCCGCTCCCACGATCACAACGGACTCCAGGCCGTCCATCGTATTGGGGATGGTGTCAAAGATGTAGACTTCGGGATTCCAGATCACCAGTCCCAGTCGCTGGCCCATGAAGTCATGAATCTCGTTGATGTTGTGTACGATGAGAAATGCGCACAACAGACCCATCAATCCGCCGACCAGGCCGATCACCAGCCCATATCCCAGGAATATCCCGGCCACGCCCTGCGCCGTTGCTCCCACGCTCTTGATGATGCCGATATCGCGAGTCTTCTCAGCTACAATCATGTAGAATATGCAGAAAATCAGGAACACCGCGACAATACTGATGATGCCGCAGATGAAGGTGACCAGGAATTTCTCGTGCTCGACGGCCGAGAGAAATGTCGCGTGTTGTTCCTCCCATGTCTTGACGCGCAAAAGACGCGGATCCAGTTGCCGGCGCTCCACGATGCGCCGCACAATGTCGTCTACCTTGGCTGCCGCCGAGCGGGCCTCGCCGTTGGATTTCAGCGCGATCTGAATGGCATTGCACCGCGCCGGCCGGCCGTCGTGCGCATCCATTTGCAGATCCCTCTGCAATGTCTCGAACGGTACATACACGTATCGCGAGTCGTACAAGTGCGCCTTGGTGCGGCTGTCGTCGATGATCCAGTAGAATCGCCGCGCCTGCTCCGTCAGGTCGAGCTTGGCGTTGTCGTCGGACATCGGCACCACCGTCAGGTCGATGTACGCCTCGTAGAGATGCTCTGGACGGCGCATGCGGCCGTCTTTGTCCTTGCGCAACCCCAGCACTCCGCTTCCCGCGATCATGCCCGTCCATTTCTTGGGATCCGGCCCGCGATACCCCGGCGGCGGGAAATAGTCGACGTCCGGCCACAGGCCGAAGTTCAACTTCGCCGCCGAGCTGATCGCACGCACGTCAATCGTACCGCCGTTCAAGACCGGGCGCCCGCCATCATCTTCTTCGGCGCGGACGCGCACCTGCGGCGTGGCCTCCGGCGTCTTCAGATATCGCCGGGCGAGCTCCGATCCGCCCATGTTGAACCGGTGATAGGTCTTGCCGGAAACCAGGCCGATATTGACCGATGTCGCGAGCTTCTCCACATATTGAGGCTGTGCCGCCGCCTTCTCGGGCTCCGGTGTGGCCAGCGCCTGCTTGGCCACTTCATCAGCCACCAGCACCCCCTCCATGTTGCCGCCGATCCGATAACAGGAATCACGGAAGGAATTCACCTGCTGGATGTCGGGCGGATAGCCAACCACCATCACCCCGTCGCGGTATCGACGATTGATGCTGATCAGGCCATAGGTCTGAACGACGGGCGCAGCCGCCCGCACCTCAGGCAACTTCCGAATCTCGTCCAGCATCTGCTCGTAATACGGAAATCCGGTCATCGAGACGCAATCAACCACCACATCCCCCGACAATCCCTTGAACTGAGCCCGGAACATCCGCAACCAACCACCCATGATGCTGATAACCACCAGCACCATCATGGTGCAAAGCATCACGGCAACCAGCGACACCCAGGCGATTCGCCGCTTGCGGAGGTATTTCAGAATCAGCAGAAGCTTATACATGCGTTGGCTCGATCAAACACGCGGGACCAATCATGCAACGGAGGAGCGCTCCGCCGAATCATCCATGAACGGGGCATGACGGTCCATCACCCGCATTGTTACCGAAGGAACGTGACAAGGGAAGCCTGAGATTATCAAGCATCAGGCGTCGCCAGGGTGATCGCATGTCCACGTTTAGCTGCGCCGCGGCCTAGCCTTCTGTGGTAT
>CAYSSA010000095.1:0-503 GCA_964433485.1 uncultured Tepidisphaeraceae bacterium
GACATCCGAATACGCAACTCGCAGCCCGGCGTCGCCCGGCGCGCCAAGGCGCATGGCCAGATCCAGCACATCCGCCCGGCTGACGATCGACTGCCCGGCGGGCTGGCGTTCGTCGGTGCGGTCGAAGACGACCAGGGTGCGCTGGTCCTTGTTGGTCGAGATGGTGAGTTTCCCGTCCATCGCCGTGAACATCAGCGGAAGCTGAATGTTGGTGTCACGTCCAAACATGGCAAGCCGCGGCTCTCCGGATCGGGCCGCGTAGATCAGAGGCGGGCCGTCGCAGATCACGCGATCGATGACGAACTGGTCGCCGACGCCGCGGGACAGGATTCCGGGAGCGCCGTGGTTCACGAGAATGCGATAAGCCTCGACCCGCACCAGAGCATTGCTGACCGAGAGCAGCTCCGTGAGCATTCGCTCGACGCGCGTCGACGCCGGAAGGAAACCGAGCGTTTTCACGGCATTGAGTTGGAAGGGATTTCCATCGCTGCGGGCGATTTCCA
>CAYSSA010000095.1:518-1837 GCA_964433485.1 uncultured Tepidisphaeraceae bacterium
GATGCCCGCGGCGTCGTTCAGGCATGCGCCGGCGCGAGCGGCCGCGTAGGCCACATCGGGAGAAGCGTGCGTGTACAGCGGCCGGACAAACGGAAGCGCCTCTTCCGCCAGTCCTTCCCAGGCGTAGGAGATGTTCTTAAGGGGTGCGTTCGGAGCGACGGCTTCCCTTGCCAGTTCCTGAGCCTTTGCGGCGGCGAACCCGGGGGAACTGTTGAGGTAAAGGTGCATCACCACACCGAGGAAGTGCTCCCAGTCGCCCTCGAAATTCTTCGGCACAAACGCCCACACCAGCCCCTCGTCCTGGGTCCGCGCGGTCTCTTTGCCCTGGAACCGCTGGGCAATACGGAACTCCACGGCTCGGGAAATGGACAACTGAGGTTGCCGCAGGCGAATCCAGAGCGGACGATCGGTGACGCACAGGCCGCCTCCGAGTATCACCCCGCTTCGCAGCGCCGCCTTGGCGGCGGTACCCGTCTGGGCGGCGTCACCGAGGTAGCCGGGGTTGACGAAGACCGGACCCTGGGCCTTCATGAAGGCGTTGATGCGCCCGCCGGGATTGAGCGGGTCAATGCCATTGACGTAAAGACTTGTGAGATAAAGCCGGCCCCGCGACAGACTGCGGGTCTCGCTGCCCGTGACCGCCTGGACGAACACGTCAACTCGTTGCGACTGTCGCGCGCCCGGCGGAATCAACCCGTACACCTCCACGATTGCCGATGAGGGATCGGCCAGCACCCTTTCGGGCGTGACCTTGCCGAGTCCCTTGTTCACCGAACCGAAGCCGTGCCGCACCATTTCGTCGATCATGTGGTTGCGGACGGCCAGGGGCACGCCACGGTTGTTGCCGGTATTGGCAAGACCAACCACCAGGCCGTAGCCGGAAACCAGATACGGTGCCTTGTTCTCCGAATCAGCAATCTCGTAGATGGTGCCCTTGAGATACGGCGGCACCTGCCGGAGAGGCAGCGTCGGATACTTGGGCGGGGGCGGCTCAGCCTTCTTCGGCGATTCATCCAGACAACCCGCGCCGACAAAGGCCAACAACAGCAGACCGGCCAGCCTCAGCCAGCTCAGGGTGGTCCATGGGTGATTGCTCAATGTACTATCAGCCATTGTCGGCAGACCTCAATGCACCCACGATTTCTGCGCCAGCCGGGCAACTCACCCGGATGCGGCCAAGGCGCTGGCCGCTGAAAAACTTATAGCAGAAAACCGTATGCTGTGGAAGCGGTCGCGCCCACCGCAACAGGTTGCGGCATATCCGAAAACCCGCTGGGATGTCCATGTGGCGGACTTTCCGACGCATGGGACTGCGGCCG
>CAYSSA010000095.1:1862-10581 GCA_964433485.1 uncultured Tepidisphaeraceae bacterium
ATACAAGTCGGAGATCATCGCTTCAGAAGCATGACTCCGACAACGATTATCGCCGCCATGGCCATCATGGAGCAAGCCATGGCCGCGATTGAAAGCGAGGTCAGGCGGGCGCTTTGGCGCTGCAGGACGCGCTGGACCGATTCATCCCTGTGATTGAGGTTCTCCTGCATCTGTCGAAGCACAAGGACTTCGTTTTCGCCGGTGCGCCCCATGTTTTCCATGGCGGCCGACACATGCCTCAGGTTCTGGGCGATGCGATCGTTATGTTCGAGTACCGACTCGACGCGCCCGTTGATGTTCTCCAGCACCATTCGCTGCTCGTCCTGGGACTGATTGGCCTTGGCCATGATCTCGGCGAGTCGGCTCTGGTGGAGAATATGCTGTTGGAGCTGCTGGCCGATGGCTCGCAGGGCCTCGCCCTGAATGCGTTGCGACTCCGGCAAGGACTGGATGAGCTCCGGAAGGTGGGACAGATACGAGATCATCTCGTCCTGTCGTCGGCTCTGTCGTTCCAGGTTGTCCCGGATGGAGTTCATCAGTTCGGCCAGAGCCGAGAACCCCTGCTGCAAGCCGGCGATGGCGGCGTCGCGCCGGGCGAAGGGACGAAAGATGGAGAGCTTGCGTGATTCCGGTCGTTGGGGCGGGGCAGACAACTCGTGTGCCGTCTTAACCAGCGGCAGATCGACCGACGGCGAACCGATCATCCATTGTCCGAGTCTTGTCCAGAATGACTTTTTCTCCGTCATCGTCCACGCATTCCTTCCCGGCGTCCGTGTCCTGGGAATACTTGCCAGTCGCACAAGACAACTCTAGCATCCCCCGCCAATGGGTCAACCGTTCCCATCTTCGACCCGAAAACCGTTCCGGATCATCATGGCGCTGGCGGCGTCGCTGCTGTTCGTTGCCGGATGCCGGCCGCCGGCGGCGCCGCCCGGAGCGACTACTCGGCCGACGGTTGTATCCCTGGTGCCGGCGGCCACGGACCTGATTGTCGGTATGAACGCAGCGGACCATCTGGTGGGAGTGAGCAATTTCGATCGTCGCAGCGGTCCTACGGCCGAACTGCCGCGAGTGGGCGACTATGCGAACATCGACTGGGAACGCATCGCCTGGCTCCGTCCGAATCTGATGATTGTGTTCATGGACCCGGACCGGATGCCGGCGGCGCTGCACGAAAAGGCCGGAAGATACGGGGTTCGGCTGGCCAACGTGAGAATTGAGCGGCTTGGCGATGTCTTTGCTCAGGCGCGTGCGGTCGGACAGCTATTGAACGAATCGGACAAAGCGGGCGAACTGTGCCTGCGGCTGGAGACACAACTGGATTCGGTGCGCCGCCGTTGTGCCGGCAAGCCGAAGGTTCCCGCGCTGATGGTGCGTGAGCCAAGTCTGCTGGGTGTGGTAGGGCGGGACAATTTTCTGAATGATCTGCTCGAACTGGCCGGTGGCGAGAATGTGATTCTCACGCCCGGCTGGCCGGAGATCGACAAGGAAATGCTGGTTTCGGTCCGGCCGAAGATCATCATTCACCTGATGCCCGAAGCGGATGCGGCGATGGTGTCGCGTGCGCGGCTCGCGTGGGATCGGATTGCCCTGCCGGAGCAGGTCCGCAAGAACGTTCACATCCTGACTGAATGGCACCTGCTGCAGGGGGGCGTGCATGTGGGCGCGACGGCCGAGGCGTTGGCGCGGCTGCTCCACGCGGAGTGAGGGAAGCCGGTCGGACGAGTCCGGTCGTGGTTCCGTTGGAGAAGGTCAGATTCCCAGCACATCGGCGAGGCGGTATCGTCCTGGTTTTTGTGCGGCAAGCCACCTGGCCGCCCGCAGGGCGCCCAATACAAACGTGTCGCGGGAGGTTGCGCGGTGTGTCAGTTCGAGGCGTTCACCGAGAGCGCCGAAATAGGCCGTGTGCGTGCCCACCTCGTCGCCGACTCGCAGCGCCTGCAGCGTGATCTCGCCTTTCTTGCGAGTCACGTCATCGCCGTGCCGATCGAACCTGAGCGCATCGCGCGTCTTTCCGGCGGCCTTGAGGATGGCATCGGCCAGTCCCAGCGCCGTGCCGCTGGGGGCATCCTTCTTGAAGCGGTGATGGGCTTCGACGATCTCGATGTCGTAATCTTCGCCGAGCAGTTTGGCCGCCTCGGCCGCGATGCGGTAAAGCACCGCCACGCCGAGCGCCATGGTCGGCGACTGCAACACCGGAATCTCCCTGGCGGCCTCGTCGATCAGGGCATGATCGCCGGTTGCCAGCCCCGTCGTGCCGATGAGGTGGGCGATTTTGCGCGAGCGGCACAGCGTCAGGAATTGCCGCGTGGCGGCCGGCAGCGTGAAGTCGATCAACACCTGGGCCGGCGCGGTCAGTTCGCTGGTGATGGGCACGCCGATCGGCGACACTCCCGCCAGTGAACCGGCGTCGTGGCCCAGAAACGCATGTCCGGGAGCTTCGAGGGCGGCCACAATGCGAAATCCGCCATCCTGTTTGGCCAGAGCCACCAGCCGCCGCCCCATCCGTCCGGCCGCGCCTGTAATTGCTATGTCGATCATGGCATCACTCCTAATATTCCGTCAGCGGCACGCCGCCTTTTATCGGCTCGACCGTTGTTTTGACCAGATCGGGGTTCAGCCCCAGGGCCTTGACGATGGCGATCAGATCGTCTTCCACCTGCACCGGCGGATTGCTCAGCTTGCCGTGGGGCTGGCTGCGCGGGGCAAGATCCTGCACGGTCTTCATGTCCACACCGGTGTGGTATTTCACGGTGATGTTCGGATCCTTCAGTTCATGCCCCGTCAGGATGCACACGCAACGCTCGTCCGGCGAAATGATCCCGCGTTCGCGCAACTGGTGCAGCCCGGCGACGCTGGCGGCGCTGGCCGGCTCGCAGCCGAAACCGTATCGCGCCACCATGGCCCGGTGCTCCAGAATATCGTCGTCGCTGACCTCGGCCACCACGCCGTTCATGACCTCCAGAGCCCGAAGGGCTTTGGGCAGATTCACGGGGCGGTTGATTTCGATGGCGCTGGCCAGCGTATGGGCGTTCTCGTGTCCTTCATCCATGGCCGCGTAGAGCTTGCCGATGGCGGACTGATCGTAGTGGCCGCCGTTCCAGCGCAGAAGTTTCTGATTGAAAACGCGGTGAAGCGTGTTGGCGCCGCTGGCATTGATGATCGCCAGCCTGGGGATGCGCTTGATGAGACCGAGCTCGCGCAGTTCCGTAAACGCTTTGCCGAACGCGGAGCAGTTGCCGAGGTTTCCGCCGGGCACAATTACCCAGTCGGGCGGTTGCCAATCCAGTGCCTCGAGGACACGGTACATGATCGACTTCTGCCCCTCCAGCCGGAAGGGGTTCACCGAGTTCATGAGGTAGATGCCCATGCGCGGATCGGTGGCGATCTGCCGGATGCGGCGCAGGCAGGCGTCGAAATCCCCCTGGATCTGCAAGGTGAGCGCTCCGTAGTCCAGCGCCTGCGACAACTTGCCGAAGGAGATCTTCCCCGAGCCGATGAAGACGACGCCCTGAATCTCGGCCAGTCCGGCGAACATCGCCAGCGAGGCGGACGTGTTGCCGGTGGAAGCGCACGCCACTCGCTTGGCGCCCACCATCCTGGCGTGGGTGAAGGCGGCGGTCATGCCGTTGTCCTTGAAGCTGCCGGAGGGATTCAGCCCTTCGTATTGCAGCATGACGTTGCCGGGTTTCATGCCCAGGCCGCGGGCCAGCAAATCCGCCCGCTGAAGCACGGTGCGGCCCTCGCCGATGGTGACGATCTGCTCCTCGGCGCGGTAGAACGGCAGCAGCTCGCGAAATCGCCAGACGCCGGAGAAATCCAGCTGACCTTCGATGCCGCTGCCCTTGGTTGACCAGCGATGCTCGAAAAAGCCCAGCGAACGCGGCATGGCGATGCGGTTCCATTCGTAGCGCACATCCAGCAGCGCCCCGCACTTGCCGCAGGCCACTCGAATCTCATCAATGCCGAACGTGGCCCCACAGGCGGGATTGATGCACTGCTGGTAGGAGACTTCTGTCATGGACGCGAGAATACGGCTTGAAGCATTCGCACTCAAGGGGGTCCACGACCGTTGCTGCGCGAATGGTTTTCGATCGGTCATGCAGGGCCAAGCGAAGCATCTCCGCGTTGGGCCGCCGCAGACGATGATTCGCCGCAGAGCGCGATCCGTGACGGGAGCTCGGAGGTTCCTCGCGTCGCTCGGAACGGAGGTTGGCGCTACCCTGAGCAACGCGAAGGGTCCTGGTCATTCTGCACGGAGATTCCTCGCCTGGCTGCTCTGAAAGTCAGGCAGGTATGGCGAAGGAAAGCAGAGATTTCTCGCCACGCTCCAAATGACGCAAGTGGCGGTAAAGACAATAGTTTCATCCTATGTGGGTGGGCCGCAGGCCCGTGAGGGAGTCCGCATGACCGTTCAAGGACTCTTCCCGCAGGGACGGTCGTACGCCCAAAGCCGACCAACGCGGCGGCGGGCTGGGGTGTATAGACATCGGGAGGCACGTCCTGATTCGCTACGTCTGGCTTGTCTGTTGGTTGACGGCCGCTTTCCGGGCGGTGAGCGTGGAGCCCCAGACCCGGGCGGCGTATTCGCCGCAGGTGGTTGAAGTGGTGACGCATTATCGCTCCGAAATCGGGTCTGAGGGGGAACCGACGTACACTCACGTGGCTGGAGCGGCGGTCGGCGCTGGGGCAGCACGAGGTGCCTGGCATCGGGCTGCCAGTTCCATGGCGGAGAACGGCACGCGCGCCGATTTCGAGTTGCTGTTGACGGAACAGAGCAAGTCATTGCGAGCGATGGGGTTGTATTGCCTGGTGAAATGCGATCGTGAGAAAGCTCTGCCGACACTCGAGAAACATTTTGCCGACAAAGACGATATCTATGTGCTGGCCTACGGATGTGTGGGCCGGCAGATGGCGCTTGGCGATTTCGCCGAGATGCTAGCGTGGGATCCGGGTTGTCTGGAATACGACAGGGAGAACAGACCTGCACCACTCATGGCCAAAGCAGACATGATACGAAGGGGCGTGAAGGTGATCGCCCGCGGCACACCGGCAGTGAATCGCGGTTTGTGCATCAGTCGCTTGTCGTCGCTGACAACGGAAGATCCTTCATTGCTCGATCTGGCACAACTCTGCAGGGAGAACACCGACATTCCCGCGGCGCATTTCATCAGGGCTATCGGGGCTCTCTATACAAGCGAGCCGATCCGCAAGTTCCTGATCAGGTGCGTGGACGACAGAAGCCTCGACGACAGCGCAATGGTCGAGGTTGCCCGTGGTCTGATGCGCTATCCGAACCATCGCGATGCACGAGTGGCGCTGGCGCAGGTGAAGGAGGCCGTGCGGAAGAAAGCCCAAGTGGAGGATTGAGTCAGGGAGAACCCGTGGCGGTAGCCCGCCATCCCACTATTTCCCCTTCTTCGATTGGGCTGCCCGCGCTTCCTGTTCGGCCTGGGCCTTGGCCGCCTGCTGGACGGCGGCCTTCTGCTCGGGGGTGAAAATGGCGTCGAGCCGCTTTGCGAACTCGTCCTTGAGCGTGGCCTGATAGGCATCGCGGGCGGCGGCGGTGCGTTTCTCGTCTCCCTTGGCCTGTCCAAATTCCCCTTCCATGTCGCGCATGGCCGCCTTGGCCGCATCATCGAATGCCTGCTGGATCTTGCTGATGAGCGCCTTCTGATCGGGCTTCAGAATCTGTTCGATCACAGCATCCAGCTTGTCACGGGCCGCTTCCTGGAGCATCCGCACGTTCTCACGCTGTACTTCGGTCGCGTTCGCGTTGGATTTCACTTCCATCGCGGCCGCCCGCAGATCCTCATCCATGATCGTCTTCCGCGATGCCTCGGCCAGCGCCAGCTTCTGCTCATCGGTCAGCAGCAGCGCCGCGACCAGCCCCGGGTGATAACGCTCGAGGGCCATCGGGTGCTTGCCCTTGGCGGTAAAGAACAAATCACCGGGCGGCAGCGGCGCGGGCTTATGATCCTGAGCGTACGCGACCGACGTGAACAGAACCAACGATGCAGCCAGCACGATGAGCGGCGAGCGAAGCATGGCGGTCCTCCGAAGCTGTATTGCTCTAGCATACCCGTGTCCAGGTCAATCGGACAAGTGTAAGTGGAACGGATACGCGGATCATGGGCAATCCAATCTTACCCAGTGAACGAATTTGCACGCAAGGCAATTCCCGCCACCGAAAATGTAGTTTGTCATGAACACCACATCACTGACCCGTCGTCGTTTACTTCGGTCGGCAGCGGTGGTTGCCGCGCCGCTGGTCGTTCCCTCATCCGTCTTCGGCGCTACCGCTCCGAGCAACCGCGTCAACCTTGCTTCGATCGGCGTTGGCGGGCAGGGATCGGGGCTGCTCAATGCCGCGTCGGGGCATCCGTTGGCGCAGTATCTGGCCGTGTGCGACTGCTTCAAGAGCCGCCGCGAGAACCACGTCAACCGGCTGAACCAGCGCTACGGCGGCAACGTCGTCAAGACCTACGGCGACCTCCGTGAGATGCTCGCCCGCACCGACATCGACGCGGTCATCATCGCCACACCCGATCACTGGCACGTCCCGGCCGGGCTCATGGCGGTGCGCTCGGGCAAGGATGTGTACATCGAAAAGCCGCTGGGTTTGAGCATGGAGCAGGACATCGCCATGCGATCGGCCGTGCATCGTTACGGCCGGCTGTTCCAGTACGGCACGCAGCAGCGGTCGTCGAACCATATCCGCTTTGGCTGTGAGCTGGTGCGAAACGGGCGGATCGGCAAGCTCAAGGCCGTGCATGTGGTCGCGCCAGGCGGGAACAAAGGCGGCGGATCGACCAAGGCGATTCCCGTACCGGAGGACCTGGATTATGACATGTGGCTTGGCCCGGCGCCGTATTCACCGTACACCGCCGACCGCTGCACGTCCGGCGGATCGTGGTTCGTGTCCGACAATTGCCTGGGTTTCATCGGCGGCTGGGGGGCGCATCCGCTGGATGTGATGGTCTGGGGTTTGGGCGACACGCCGGCGGCCGTTCCGGTCGAATACGAAGGCACGGGCGAATTCGGCGACGGGCTGTTCGACGCATGCGCCAGTTGGAACATCAAGGGCAAGTTCGCCGATGGCAAGGATTTCACCTTCACCACGGGCGGTGACCTTACCACGTTTGTCGGCGAGACCGGCAAGGTCCACATCAGCCGCGGCGGACTGCGGACGGAGCCCGAGTCGCTCATGCACGAGAAGATTGGTCCCGGCGAAATCCACCTTTACGAGAGCCGGCATCACCAGTCCAACTTCGTCGAATGCGTCCGCAGCCGTAAACAAACGATTGTCGGCGTGGACGAGGCGGTGCTGTCCGACACGGTCACGCAGATCAGCCTGATTGCCGTATTGACCGGCCGCAAGATCAAGTGGGACAACCAGAAGGAAGTCATCATCGACGACCCGGCCGCGTCACAACTGCTGACCCGCGCCATGCGCAGTCCCTGGCACCTGTAGGAGGCGACACATGAACATCCAATCATTCACCATTGCTGCCGTGTTGCTGGCCGCCTTGGCCGCGAAGGCTCAGCAGGATCCATACGCCGACGCACTGACGTACAAATTCGGCGACAGCCGCGCGGCGCTCATGAAGATCGAGGCCGAAATCCGTTCGGCCAGGCTCGACCAGCGCGCCGCCATCGAAACCAAATTGCTTGCGGCTCTGAACAACCCCGCCGCCACGACCGACTGCCGCGGTTGGGTCTGCCGCCAATTGCGTCACGTTGGTTCGGAGCAATCCGTGCCGCATCTGATGAAACTGCTGGCCGACCAAGATCTCGCCACCCCCGCGCGCATTGCGATGCAGAGCCTGCCCAAAGCGGATGCGGCGCTTCGTGAGGTGTTGCCGAAACTTGAAGGCGATTTCAAGGCCGGCGTGGTTCAAACGCTGGGCGCTCGCGGCGATGTGCAGGCATTGCCGCTCATTGCCCCGTTGGCCTCCGAAACCCATGTCAACATCGCGGATGCGGCCATTTACGCCCTTGGCCAGTTCGCCACGCGCGAGTCGCTCGATGCGCTGCGTAAGGCCACCGTCCCGGAGTCGCTCAAGCGGCGGCGTGATGATGCGATGCTGCGATGCGCCGATGCGCTGTTGTCGCAGGGCAAGCCGGCCGACGCGGCCACCGTGTACACCGGCGTCTTGAAGTCCACCGGTCACCCGGCCGTTCGCATTGCCGCGATTCGCGGGTTGCTTATGGCGGATAAACCTGCCGCTTCCGCGATCGTGATGGAGACGTTCAAGTCCGGGGACACACGTACACAGTCGGCGCTGTGCCAACTGCTGCGAGAAACCGCCAGCCGCGAGATCATGTCGGCGCTGCTGGCCGATTCGGGCGGCCTCGATCCGGCCGTGCAGGCCACACT
This sequence comes from uncultured Tepidisphaeraceae bacterium, assembly GCA_964433485.1. GTDB lineage: Bacteria > Planctomycetota > Phycisphaerae > Tepidisphaerales > Tepidisphaeraceae > JANYKD01. The sequence continues at coordinate 10,243 of CAYSSA010000095.1, forward strand.
GTTGCTTTCATCTGGCGATGCGGCCGCGCTGCCCGCAGCCAGCAAGGCCCTGACAAGTCCTGATGCCGCTGTTCGCGCCGCCGCTATCGAAACGCTTGGCCGGATTGGCGGCGTGGCGGAAGTGCCGCTTCTGCTGCAACTCGCGGGCAAAGGCGGCGAAGATGCCCGGCTTGCCCAGGCGGCGCTTTCGTGTCTGAAGGATCCCGCCGTGGATCAGAAGTTGCTCGAAGAGCTTGGCAAACCCGGCGCTTCGGCCGCCGTGGCGGCCTTGGCGCAACGCGGCAATACCAAAGTCCTGCCGGCGCTGATGACGCTCGCGGAAGCGTGTGACAACGATGC
>CAYSSA010000095.1:10631-17176 GCA_964433485.1 uncultured Tepidisphaeraceae bacterium
GGCCGACCTGCGCGAACTGGCCAGGTTGCTTGCGGCGACCAGGTTCCCGCCCATGCGATCCGCGACTGCGGCCGCCATCAGTTCCATTGCCATTCGTCAGAACGCGCGCAGCCAGGCTGCCGATGTGTTGGCCCCGGCGCTGAAGTCCGCTTCGCCCGATCTCAAGCCAATCATTCTGGATCTGCTGGGTCGCATAGGCGGCCTTCGGGCGCTGGCGGCCGTCAGGTCGGCCCTGGCGGATGCCGCCGCGCGCGCCGCGGCGCTGCGGGCGCTGGCCGAGTGGCCCGACGATGCTGCGGCGGAAGACCTGCTGAATCTGGCTTCAACGGCCGCCGGCAGTGGCCGGATCATTGCTCTGCGAGGCTACTTGCGTTTGACTGCCAAAGGCGCCAGGGATCGAGGTCCCGCGCCGACAATGGAGATGTTCAAAAAGGCCGTGCCGCTGGTCGGTCGCCCGGACGACAAACGCATCCTGTTGGCTCGCCTGGCGGAAGCGCCCGCCACAGTGGATCTGCTGAACCTGGCCTCGGCCTACCTTGATGATGCGGAGGTCAGGTCGGAAGCGGCGATGGCCAGCCTCGCCCTGGCGGACCAACTGGTCAAGTCAAACGCCGTCAAGGCAAGAACGATTGCCGAACGAATCCGACAGATGAGTATTTCCGACGCCGTAACTCGCCGCGCGGAGCAGGTGTTGAACAAGATCAAGTAGCGGAAAACCGGGGATTAGTCCGGTTTGTGGTCGTCGTGACACGCCTTGCAGTTGGTGGCCGCACGAAGCTGCTCGTTGGCCTCCTTGTTGCCGGCGACAACGCCCTCGGCCGCCTTCACAATGGCCCCGGTCTTCTTCTTCCAGGCGGCCTGGTCGCCCTTTGGAGCGTTGGCGGCATCCAGCGCCTTGACATACTCCAGGAGCGACTTGGCTTCGTCGGCGGAAGCCTTCCCGTCGGCGACTCTCACGACCAGGGACTGCTTGCCTTTGAATGCCTTATGCATCACGTCCTCAATACCAGGTTTGTCGGCGGCCAGCAGCGTGATGGCGCCGCCGCTGACGGCCAAGGCTGCCAGTCCAACCAGAGTGCTTCGCAGGTTCTTCATATTACGGTTCCTTTTCGTATCCGACCGCCAGCAAAGACCGAATGGACCCGCCGGTCGTCGCGAACCCATCCGCAGGAGTGGGATTATACCACCGTAAACCAGGCCGTCTGCAGTTTCGGCCGGTTCAACTTCGCCAGCTTCCGGGCGATCAGCGACAATTGCGTCGGCGAAAGGCTCTTGCGTCACCCTGAGCTGCGCGAAGGGTCTCGGTCATGTCGCGCGGAGATTCCTCGCTTGGCTACGCTGAAAGTCAGGCAGGCATGGCGAAGGCAGGCAGAGATTTCTTGCCACGCTCGAAATGACATAAGTGGCGTTAAAGACAATAGTTGCATCCTATCTTGGTGGGCCGAAAGCCAGTGAGGGACCCCGAAGGACCGGTGGGGAAGGATGCCCTGCAACAACGGTCGTCCACCCCAACCATCCGCCCGCCAACTCTGTCGCTTGCCTCCGTACCTCCATCCACCGGCTTCTTCTCGGCCGGTAGAAGTCTCCGCCCCTTCGTCGCCCCGTCGCTTCTGTCGCTTGCTCCAAACATCGCGTGCTACACACCAGCTACCCGGTTCGCCCGTCGGCGCGGTATGGTTCGCGGCGCGACATTGTTTAAGGAGTCCGCTACGCGTATCAGCCCGACTTGCTTTGCCGTGCATTGCCTGTGTCCACGGCTTGCGATGGCCGCCGAGGCGCATCCGCGCGGCATCTCGAGGCGGGGTGAGGCCATCGTGTCTGTCGTGCCGAACGAAGTGAATCCGAGAGCCGCAATTTCACAGCACACGATCTTGTTGCCGCGCGGCGGGCTATCTACAATCACCGGTGTGAGCACTGCATCCTATTACGACAAAGTCCCCTACACGAGCAATCCGTACCTCGAGACCAGCCCGGGCATACTCGAGGGCCTGGCCTATCTCCAGGGATACAATCCGCCGCCGATCGAGACGGCGCGTGTATTGGAACTGGGTTGCGCGGCCGGCGGCAATCTTTCGCCATTCGCCTATGCCTTTCCTCAATCTCGCTGCGTTGGCGTGGACTTCTCCCTGAGGCAGATCGAAGCGGCAAGGCGAGTAGCCGAGACCGCGGGCCTGAAGAACGTGGATTACCAGCACAAGTCGATTCTGGAGATCACGCCGGAACTGGGCGAATTCGACTACATCATATGTCACGGGGTCTATTCGTGGGTTCCGCCGGAGGTTCAGGACGGGATTCTGCGCGTCTGTCGTGAGCAGCTCGCGCCGACCGGGCTGGCGTTCATCAGCTTCAACGTTTACCCCGGCTGGTACGTCAAGCGGTGGGTGCGCGACGCCCTGATGTTCAAAGCCGACGGCGTTGAGGATCCCAACGAGCGGGTTCGTCGCGGCATGGAATTCCTTCAGTTTCTGACGGAAACGCCGCCCCACTCGCAGATGCCCATTTCGGGCATGATCAAGACGGAGATTCAGAGCCTGGTGGGCAAGGAGACCGCGTACGTCCTGCACGAGTTCCTGGAGCCGATCAACGAACCCTGCTATTTCAGGGATTTCGCCCGAAAACTGTCGGCCAATCAGCTTCGCTATGTCTGCGACGCCCGGACAAACGGGGTGAGCATAGGGAACCCGCAGCATCCGGCCGCACAGGCGATTCTGGCTCCCAACACCGATCCGGCGGTTCGGGAGCAGAACATCGATTTCATCACCAACAGGGGCTTCCGCCGTTCGATCATCGCCCGGCAGTCTCATGTGCCGGAGATCAGCGCGTCGGCGCAACGCCTGGCAAACATGCACCTGGTGTCGTTCTGCCGCCCGAGCGTGGCGCAGACTCCCGGTGTGATCGCACAGGAGGTGCGTTTTGAGCACCCGACCGTCGGCAGTGTGGTCATTCGCGAGCGCGGGTTGATGAACATCATGCAGCACCTGAGCGATGTTGCGCCGCAGGCGGTTTCAGTGAGCGACATGCTCGATCGCACGCGGCTGCTGGCCAACCAGACGCCGGAGCAGTTTGCTCCGCGCCGAACCGCGCTGCTCGGCGAACTCCTGACATACATCCTTTCCGGCCTGCTGCACTGTTATCGAACTCCGCCGAAGTTCTTCACCAGCGTATCCAACAAGCCCCGCGCCAGCGCGCTGGCTCGGGCGCTGAGCCATGGCAGCACGCGACTGACGAATCTCCGGCACGAGCCGATCGATATGGATGAGAACTGGGCGCGGTTTCTGCGGCTGCTCGATGGCACGCGCACCATCGACGACCTGGTCCGCGAGATGCCGGGCTCGAACCCGGAGCATATCAAGCAGTTCCTGGCACAGATCGCCCGCAGGGCGCTTCTGGAGGCATGATCGGGCAACACGCCCGGCGCGGCCGCGTAATAAGGATCAGCCTGGAAAGCGCGGCTCGCGGCGCATCCGTCGCGGACCGCGCCTCACCCGTCGTGGAAGCGACGCGGCTTCCGTATCGCACCGGGCCGCGCAGTGGTTTTTTCGGAGTCCGCCATGTCTGAACTCTCTCGCCGCAGATTCCTGTCGTATTCGGCGGCCGCCGCAGCGGCGCCGTACATCATTCCGGCCAGCGCTCGAGGGGCGGCCGGAAGGCCCGCGCCGTCGAACCGATGCACCATCGGATTTGTAGGCGTGAAGAACCAGGGCGGTGCGCACCTGTCCAATCTGGTGGCACACCGCGACTTTCAGATCCTCGGGGTCTGTGATGTCGATTCGCAGATACGCAAGACCGCCAGGGAGCGCGTTGAAAGGGCCTATTCCGGGCAGGCGGCATCGGGGCAGTTCAAAGGGGTCGAGGAATACAACGACTTCCGGCAGATGATCGCCCGCAAGGACATCGACACCGTGCTGGTGGCCACGCCGGACCACTGGCATGTCCCGATTGCCATCGCCGCCATCAAAGCGGGCAAGGATGTCTATTGCGAGAAGCCGCTGACACTGACGGTTCGTGAAGGCCGGATTCTGGCGGACGCCGTCAAGCGCTATGGCCGGATTCTTCAGACCGGCTCGCAGCAGCGCTCAACGGCCAAGTTTCGCTACGCGTGTGAACTGGTGCGCAATGGGCGATTGGGCAAGATCAAGAGCGTTTACGTGGGTCTGCCGCCGCAGAACGCGCCGGAACTTCCACCGCAGCCCGAGCAGCCGGTGCCGGCGAATCTGGACTATAACTTCTGGCTCGGCCCGGCGCCCTATGAGCCGTACAACGAGAAACGTGTTCACTATTTCTTCCGTTTCATCCTGGACTATTCCGGCGGCCAGGTGACCAACTTCGGCGCGCACGACATCGACATCGCCCAGTGGGGTCTGGGCTATGACGACTCGGGTCCGGTGGAGATTGTCGGGCGCGGCTTCTTCCCCAAGAACACGTTTTACACAACGGCAACCTACATCGACTTTGATTGCATTTACGACAACGGCGTGAAGGTGACGGTGCAGACCAGGAGTTCAGTGGTGCGGTTCGAGGGAACCGACGGATGGGTCGCGGTGACGCGCGGGTCTATCGACTCCAATCCCAAAAACCTCATCACCTCGGCGATCGGGCCCAACGAAATCCACCTGTATCGGTCGGACAATCACTGGCAGAATTTCCTGGAGTGTGTTCGCTCGCGGAGGCAACCCGTGGCGGATGTTGAAATCGGGCATCGCACCGCCACCATTTGCAACCTGGGCAACATTGCCATGCAGCTCAAACGCACCATCAAGTGGGATCCGAAGACGGAGCGGGTGATCGGCGACGAGGAGGCATCGAGAATGCTCTCCCGCCCGATGCGCGCCCCGTGGACCCTGTAAGCCCCGCAATCCGGAGAAACCCATGAACCCCATCAAGAGATTCCGCACCCTGGTGATGATTGCCGCTGCCGCGCTGCCGCTGTTTGCATCGCCCGTTCTGGCCGCCCAGCGAAGGCCGGCCGCGACGCAAGTGCCGGAAGCCAATCCCAGCACGCCCATCCCGGCAGCCGAGTTGGACAAGGCGTTTGCCGACCTCCCCATGTGTAAGTTCGGCGAGAGCCAGCTTCCAATGGACACCATCGATCAGGAAATCCGCGCTCAACATGCCAATGCACAGGCCACGGCCGCGCTGGCCCGGCGGCTCGTGGCGGTGCTCGATGGTTCTCCGACGATCGAGGCCCGCCGCTATGCTCTGCGCCGCCTGGGCCGGATCGCCGACAACAACTGTATTGTGTCGGTGAGCAGGCAGCTTCGCGATGCCGAAACGGCTCAACTGGCCGCGGGTGTGTTGCAGGGTCTGAACAACGAGCCATCCCGCGCTGCCCTGCGCGCCGCCCTGGCCGACACCAAGGGACTGGTCCTGGTGCAGGTGGTGAACACGCTGGGGTTGATGAATGATGCGCCGTCGGCGTCCCTGATCGTCAAACTGCTCGCCTCAGACGATGAACAAGTGAAGTTGGCAGCCGCCACGGCACTGGGGCACATCGGCACCAAAGCCGCCTTGGACGGCGTGCTTTGGGAAATGGACAAGGCGAAGGGGGCCGTCCGCGATGCGCTGGTGGATGCGGCCCTTGTGTGCGCCGACAAGCTGGCGGCCACAGACAAAGCCGCCGCCACGCCGGTCTTTGAGCGGTTCTACCAAGAGGAGAACCCCACGTTCGTTCGCATGGCCGCGCTGCGCGGGCTGGTGGCCCTCAAGGGCGGCGGTTCAGCCGCGCTGGTCGTTCAAGCCATCAAGTCCAAGGATGCGGCGCTGGCCACCGCGGCCACAGGTCTGGTCCGGCAGGTTCCCGGTGAGGACGCCGCCAGGGTGTTTGCCGAAGCCCTGCCGGGGCTTGATCCATCCGTGCAACTCGGCGTGCTGGAAGGCATTGCCTGGCGCCAGGACAAGGCGACTCTGCCGGTGTTCCTGTCGGCGGCAAAGAGCGAGAACGCGGACGTTCGTGTGGTCGCCCTTCGCGCCATCGGTAATCTCGGCGGGGCAGATCAGGTTGCGATGCTGGTTGCCGTGGCGGCGACCGCCAAAGGCGACGAACAACAGGTCGCTCGGGAGGCGCTGGAGCGATTGCCGGGCGATGCCGTAACGGCGAAGATGATCGAGCAGATCGAGAAGGCCGATGCGGCCGCTCGCGTCGAACTGATCCGAGCCTTGCCTGGCCGGTCGGCTCCCAACGCGGTGCCGGTGTTGTTCTCGGCCGCGAACGATGCCAGCGAGGATGTGCGCGTCGAGGCGATCAAGACACTCGGGGCACTCGCTCCAGCCACCGATGCGAATAAACTGATGGCGATGTTCAAAGACGCCAAAGGCGCGAAGGAGACAGCGGCGCTGGAAGACGCGATCAGCGCCGTGATTCGCAAGGTGCCGCAGAACGAGCGCGGCCAATATGGGGAGCAGGTGGTGGCCGCGATGAAGGGCGCTGCGACGGCGGCGCAGTGTTCGCTGGTGCGCGTCGCCGCCCGCATCGAGACGCCGGCTTCGCTGGCGGCCGTGCGACAGGCGGTGAAGGGAGACAACGCGGAAGTGGCCGATGCGCTCAA
>CAYSSA010000096.1:0-8337 GCA_964433485.1 uncultured Tepidisphaeraceae bacterium
TGAAGGTCATGTTCCAGAACACCGGCCGCTGGTATGTCGCCGGATACGAGGTGGAACCATAAGGGGTCCGTTCGGTGGAGGTGCCGCCGTTGGCGTCAGTGGCCGCCAGCACGGCGTTCTCGATCAGGGTGGCGGTCTTCACGGTTGCGCCCGCGGCGGTGCCCGTCTTGTTCTTGAAGGCGGTGGTGTCAAAGTTGGCCGGCGTGAGGTCAAACACGTCGGCCGAACTGATCCCGAATTTGACCGGCGGAGCATATGGGTCGGAGGAGATGATCGGCCCGGGAATTTGCTGCACGATGGTCTGGCCGGATGAGGCCAGGTTGGAGTTCCAGGCGGCGGCCGTGCTGGCGATTCCTATTCCGCCGCGCACTTTGGCATAGCCGTCGCGCAGGTCCACGATATTGTCGAGGTACCCGGCGCGAACGGTGTCGCCGCTGTATTGCGGCGATCCGAGGCCGTCCAATACCGCCCAGAGTTCCCCATCGTACAGCTTGCCGGTGCTGGGGTTGGTGAACTCGGTGGAGGAGACCTTCCGATCGCCGTTCTTGTCAAATTCCTTGAGAAACAGATCGAACTCATCGATGAATCCGTCGCCACTGTAGTCGGTGTAGCCGGCCGCCAGCGCCTTGGTGAATTCCGCGGTGTTGCGGACATCAACTCGATTGTCGTAGCCCGCGTGGTTGACCTTGAGCCATGTCTCAAAAGCGTCGATTTTCGTGGTCAGCGAACTGGTCAGCGAACGGAAGTCCGACAGGGTGTAGATGGGGGGGAACTTGCCGGCCGTCGTCATGGCGACGGGGCCCTCGATCAGCACGTTGCGCCCAACCTGAATCGGCACCTTGCCGATGACGGCGAACTTCACTTTCTTGTCAATTCGGAAGTCCATGGAGACGGTGCGAGTGGCCGCGCCGAATGTCCCCGTGGACGTGACCTTGAGAATCCGCTTGTCGGTCTCGTCCTGGGTGATGCTGATGACGAATCGCCCTTTGTCGGAGTCGGTGGCGATCGAGGCCGTGGTGAGCGTGTTGTTGGCGAAAGCCACCGGGCGCTCGGCCGCGTTGAGATTGGTCGCCATGCTGTTGATGAATGCGGTGCGAATGGCCGGCCAGAGCGAATCGGCCACCGCCGAGGTGATGTTTCCCGTCGTGGTCTTGGGTCTGGCCATGTAATTCATGCGATACTGCACCCAGCGCAGCCCTGACTCGGCCGCCGCGCGCGCGTGATCGACATCCGACAGGTTCTTCGTGGTCTGGATGTTCAGCGTGCTCAGGGAATACATCGCGCTGGTCAGAATCCCAAACAGCATGAGGTAGGCAATGGCGAGCGTTGCGGCCGAACCGCGGCGGCGACTGTGTCTGGATGATGTGAGCATGGCGGTCCTCAACGGTCCATTCGGATCCAACTGGTTCGGTAGACCTCTTGATCGACGTCCGTGGGTCTGGCGCGGTAGAGCACTCGCACGGTCACGCGAAGCGCCCCCGTGTACGTGGTTTTTGCAAAATCGAGTGAGGCGGTGTTGGTGTTGCTCGCGAGCTTGGTCGTGTAAACCGGCACGACCGACACGGCCTGGCTGTATTGAGCGAGCGCGGGAATCGCTTGTCGCTGCGCGTCGATCGGCGGACAAAACGTCTGGCAGTCCAGGTCGTCCAGGTCGTTATAGGTCGCGAGCGTCTCGCCGGTTTCCGCGCCGAACACCGCCTTGCCGTAATAGGGGTCGTTGAAGCTCAGGCTGGCGCAAAGCTCCTGGATGCTGGTGGCCAGCATCATGGCGCTGGTCATGTTCGCCGAGTTCTGATTGTCCCTGGCGCAGGCGTGGAACAACTCCAGTGTGGCAACCACGCCAACGCCGATAATCATGGTTGCCAGCGCGGCTTCAATGAGCGTAAAACCGCGACGGTGAGGGCCCGGGTGCGAGGCCCTGGGAGCATGGAACAAACACGTTCTCACATGAGAGATATGTGATTGCCGCAAGTCCGAGTCAATCGCCAATGCCCCAGTTTCACAATGATCCCGGCAGCGGCGAAGGTCCGAATATACTTGTGGCTCTGCTGTCCATGCTGGGGCCTTAAAGTCGCCCCGTGCGACATAGCCGGGTCCAACACTCGAACAACCCCACTGATGCGCTTCGGAACGGACCAGACTCAGGAGTCGCTTGACCGTGTATGTCTCGCTCCGTGACGAGTCCATCAGGCGCCGGGAAGCGAGGAAGCCCGCACCAACCGCGAAACGAACCACGCCCTGATTCCTTTGCACCTTGTAGGGGCAGGATCAGAGGCATACAATCCTCCGAAGATGGGATAAACATGGCAACTCCAACGACATGGGGAGAAGCTCGTGGCTGACGCCGTTCAACACCGTGACCGAGACCGTCTGCTGGGTGCCACCGCCAACCGGCTACGCCTCATTCAAGCTGATTTCGCCGACGAAACCGAACAGGCGAGGCGGGATTATCTGGCCGATGAGATTCAGCGCGCCCTCGCCAGTCTTGTTCCTGAGGACCGGGCCGCTTTTCTGAAAGATCTGGGAGACCGATTTCCCACTTGGGATCAGAAGGTGGATATTTCCGCCAAGCCCGGCGCGCCAGCGCAGGGCGCGATGGATCTCAAGGAACTCCAAGACCCGAGTTTCCTGGTCAATCGGCTGATCGAACTTTTGCCGCAACTCTCGACCATGGCGAAAGATGCCATCACGCTGCAGTTGCAGAAAGCCGGGCTCGTGCCCACGGTCAGTTCCGACTTCCCGGCGGAAGTGCTCACGACCACTCGCCCCAAGCTCCAACTGCAGGCCGGCGAAACTCCCGTTCCGGCCAATGTGCTGGAACTGGTTGGGCTGCTGGCGGAGTTCGCCTCAAGTCTGGACCAGCTTATCTGGCAGACCTGGCGGACCATTGCCCCAAAGACCGCGATACGCCCGCCAAGGCAGATGACCCGCACACTTGGTCGATTCGCCATGGCTGATCGCGATACCCCGCGAGGTCAGGTCACGCAGGACTTGGAGCGCACCCGCCAGGCGGTGGCCGCTATCATCTCAGCCATATCTCAGGCGTCCAAGGTGTTCGCCCATAACTATGCGGCCAAATATGCCCCCGCAGAGGTGGAAGGCATGGCTAATATGGAAGGCGGCTGGTCTTTGGGCAGCAAAGAAGCCAGGAACTGGAAGAAATACCTGGAACTGGTGCCCAGCAAGGACGCCGTCGGCTTTGAGGCCGCCATCGAGAACGATGTCAGGCAGGCGCTGGCCGATTATGCCGAGTCGCTCATGCGTGGTCTGGCGAAACAGTAGCGGAAACACTGTGGTGGTCGTGTCCGCTCAAGGATTTGTACGGGAGCGTTCCAATGCCCAATGTTGGACAGGTACACTGGCATGAAGGTCTTTTCCTGCAGCCGCATCACTTGCAGGCCGCCCAGCGCACGCTGATCGATCGGTCAGTGGCCGAGCGCAAGCTCGTGTTCCCCTATCCCTACGGGATGATCGACTCCAAGGTTTCTCCCGATGCCATGGAGAATCTGATGGTGCGTTTCGACCGGCTGCGCGTCATCATGCCTTCAGGACTCGAGGTGCATGTTCCCGACAACTGCGATCTGCCCGCGCTGGACATCAAGAAGCCTTTCAGCGAAGGCACGGGCGCTTTCACCGTGTATCTCGGCGTGCCGCTGTGGTATGCCAACCGCGGCAACACCGTTGAAACCTCCGGCAAGGATGACTGGAAGACCAAGCGCATCTACCGCGTCGCCGAGACGACGCTTCCGGACGAGAACACCGGCGACAATCCCCAGCCGCTGCTGACGCGGCGCATCAACGCTCGCCTGATGCTTGAGGAAGAAGACCGAACCGATCTGGAAGTATTGCCGCTGATTCGCATCACCCACGCCACGGGTGCCGATGTCGGCATGCCCCGACAGGATCCGGCGTTCATTCCCGCCTGCTTCGTTCTCACCGGTTCGCCCACGCTCCGCGACCTTTGTCGCGATCTGGCCAACCAGATCGAGGCCAGCCGCAAGGAACTGGTCATCCAACTCACGCGCGGCGGGTTCTCGATCGACACCATGCGCGGGATCCAGTTCGAGCAGATGATGCGCCTGCGGACTCTCAACCGATTTTCGGCACGGTTGCCGCACCTGGTCATGGCTCCGTCCATCACGCCTTTCGCCATCTATCTCGAGCTGCGCGAGTGTCTCGGCGAGTTGACGGCGCTCCATCCGGATCGCGACCAGTTCGATGTGGCGCCCTACGACCACGACAACCCCGCCGTGGCGTTCAACGAACTGTCGCAGCGAATCCGCTCCCTGCTGCGCGGCGCGGTGACGGCGCGATTCATCAAGCTCGACTTCGTGCGCGAGGGAGCCATGTTCACCGCCACCATGACCGACGAGCATCTGACGGCGCCCAATGAATACTATCTGGCCATCAAGACCAGGGACGATGCCAGGGCCGTGGCATCGCTCGTCGAGAACGCCGACCAGTTCAAGTTCATGGCTCGCAGCCTTGCCGCCCAGCGCATCTGGGGCGTCAAGCTCACCGAGGAGCGACATCCCCCGCTGGAACTGCCGTCGCAATCCGGGCTCCACTACTTCCGGCTCGGCCGCAGCGAATCCCAGCGCATGTGGGATCGGATCCGCGACGAGAAGGCCGTGGCCATCCGCTGGCCCGACGCGGCCAATTCGGACTACGCCATCACATTGTACATGACCATTTCCGGAGACAAGTAAACCATGACACTCCTGGAACTTTGCGATCCACTGTTTCAGTACATGTGCCGGTTCAACCGCTCGGCCCGGAAGCACGTGGCCATGGAGCTTTCCTCGGTTCGTGCCGACATCAAAGCGATGCTGGCGGACATGCGGGCCCGCGCCAATGCCTGCGCCTCATCGCCGTCGGCCGCCGGCTACAACCCCGTGCTTCCCTCGCAGTTCGAGAAGATCGAACTGGTGCTGATGTTCTTCGTGGATTTCACGATCAAGTCCTGCGGCCTGCCCAATGCGCACGAGTGGCAGGAACTTGCCTTCGAGCGTAAGGAACTTGCCGGCGATGAGCGGTTCTTCGAACTGCTCGACGAGACGCTCGCGGACCGCGCTGAGACTGCCAATGAGCGATTGCTCATCTTTTACACATGCATGGGACTTGGTTTCACCGGCTGGTACACCGGGCAGCCCGAGTACCTCCGCAAGAAGATGATGGAATGCGCCGGACGCGTGCGGAATTACATCCTCGCCGACCAGCAGTCGCGTATCTGCCCGGAAGCCTACGAGAATGTCAACACCGTGAACCTGATCGAACCCCCCGCTTCCAGCCTCATCGGCATCATGATCGTGCTGTTCGGTTTGGGAATGGTCCTCGTTTTCGCGTATGTCTACTATTACAAGTCCGCGTCGGACGGGCTGCTGGCGATCCTCAACGCAATTATCTCCAAGGGCGCCGGCGCGAAATAGGCCGCCGGCAGGAGTTCAAATATGGCAGACGATCTTGGATTCGGTAACGCGGTCAGCGGCGCCTCGACAGTGGCGAAAACCGGCGCATATGTCCTGGCCGGCGGGTCGATCATCAGCTTCACTTACTTCGGAACCCGAGACCTCCGAACCACGATTATCGTGGCCGTGGGTTTCGTCATCGTCCTGCTCATGCTGATGCTCTACTTCTGGCTGCTCAAGTTTCTCCGCAGTCGCAAGTCCCGCCCCATGGAGCAGATGATCCTGGAAAACTCGGGCGCCTCGCCAAACACCATCTCCGAGCCGGCCAGGCGGGCCAAGCTCGACGACCTGCGCAGGTCCTTTGAAGCCGGAGTGCAGCGTTTCCGCGAGGCGGGAAAGAACATCTACGCCCTGCCCTGGTACGCCCTGGTCGGAGAACCGGGCTCCGGCAAGACTGAAGCCATCCGCCACAGCAAGATCGGCTTCCCGCCGGGATTGCAGGATCAGTTGCAGGGATCGGGCGGCACGCTCAACATGAACTGGTGGTTCAGCAACAACGCCATCATCCTCGACACGGCCGGGCGACTGCTGTTCGAGGAGGCCCCGCCGGGACAGACCACCGAATGGAAAGAGTTCCTGCAACTGCTGGCTCGCGTCAGGGCGAACTGCCCGATCAACGGGCTCTTGCTGGTGATTCCGGCCGATTCCCTCATACGCGACAACGCGGACCAGATCGAGAAGAAGGCCGGCAAGATCGCCAGGCAGTTCGACAACATTCAGCGGGCGCTGGGCGTTCGATTCCCAGTGTTCGTTGTGATCTCCAAGGCCGACTTGATGGTCGGCTTCCGCGAGTTCTTCGAAGGCGTGACCGATCCGCACCTCCAGGACCAGATCATGGGCTGGTCCAATCCCAACCCGCTTGATACACCGTTCAATCCGGCCGAAGTGCAGAAGCATCTTGAGACCGTTGCCGCTTCGCTCTCCAAACGTCGCCAGGGGTTGCTTCTCGACCCGGTGCATACGGAAGACCCCAACGGGCGGCGTCTGGACCAGGTCGATGCGCTGTACGCTTTCCCGGAGAGCCTGCTGCAGATCGCGCCGCGCCTGAGGCGTTACCTGGAGATGATTTTTGTCGCCGGCGAATGGGCTCCCAAGCCATTGTTCCTGCGCGGCATCTACTTCAACTCCGCCATGCGGGAAGGTTCCGCCCTCGATGCGGCCCTGGCCGAGGCCATGAAAATCCCGCTCGATAGCCTGCCCGAAGGGCGGGCCTGGGAGCGCGATCGCTCCTATTTCCTGCGAGATCTGTTTCTTGAGAAGGTGTTCCGTGAAAAAGGACTGGTGACCCGTGCCGGCAACACCAGGAAACTGCAACGCCGCCGGAAACTTGCCGTCATCGTCACCGGGCTGATCGCCATACTGACACTCGGAGGTCTCACTTTCTGGGGCCAGCACGAACTACGGAAGGCGGTCGGACAGGAATATATTGCCTGGGGATCGGTTCAGGCCGGACAGCTTGCCGCCAAGACCGATCTCGACGGCAAGGCTCGCTGTCTGCCGCTGCTGATGCCAAGGGACAACGTAACGCCTGCGACTTCGGCTGCCTCGGGGTCCACGGCCGGACAGTTCCGGTACTCGGGCAACGATCCGGTGGTGGCCGATAACGCTCCCGTGAAAATCGACGGCCAGGCGGTGACGCGGTCGGCACTGCTCGAAAAGGCAATCGGCTATGCCGCCAGGGAAACCAAGGTCAGTCCGATCTTCAAGCCCATATCCGTAGCCGTTGGCGACATCAACGAACGTAAACGACTGGCCGGCCGGGTGCTCCTCGACGATGCGCTCGTTTGGCCCATGCTCAGCGCCGTGCGCACGAAAATGAAAGGAGAGAAAGCAGCTACCTGGTCTGCTCAGGCCACCCTGGCGCTGGCGGAACTGGTGCGCGTCGAAACCCTGGTTTCGGGGCAGATGCCATCGAGCGGAGGCAAACCGATTTTGACTGGGCCCGGCGAGCCGATGATCCGAATCGACGGACTGTTCGCTTACGCCCTGGACGGCAACGATGTCTCCGCCTTCAATGCCGACCGCGAAAAACTTCAGAAACTTCTGGATTCGGTGTATGGGACGACCCTCGCGAAAAAGGATGTGCCCGGCAAACGCGAGGCCGCCGAAAAGGACGCCCGCGAGGCCGATCAGAAGACGATCGAAGCCGGACTGCAGCGACTCAGCGAGTACTGGCAGATCGAGTCCATCGGCAGCCGGGCCTGCCTGCGACATATCGACGACCTTGTCGCCTCGCTCAAGCGTCTGCGGGCGGTCGAGAAGGAAATCGAGATCTATGTGGGCCAGTCTCCGGTCAGCATGGCGGACTATAACGATCGGTCTCAGAAATGGCTCAAGGCCCTGGCAGACTATGATGCGGCGCAGCGAGACGCCGAACGGCTCGTCGCCGAGATCAAGAAGTACGGCTGGGACGATGGCTTGCCTTTGCGGGAAGTATTTGATCGGCAACTCAAGGCATCGCTCAAGGAAGGCCAGGATGGCATTGATTCCATTGTGCGCCAGCTTCCCGACGGCGATCCGGCCAAGCACCCCGAGTTCCTGGTCAAACTTCGCGCAGCGCTTGATGGCATCAAGTCCCGGCTTGCGGGAATGGATGCCGCCAAGGCCCTTGTGGCTCTGAAACTTCAGGAAGACATAGAGAAGATTGACGCCGAGTATCTGCGCCTTGCCGCCGATGCCGATGGCAAGCCCCTGCGGCTCTATGTCCTGAAGCAGATGATCTATGCCCGCGCCATTTCGCCGATCCTGCAGGACAAGATCGATCCCACCAGGGAGATCGAGACGGTCAAAGACGCTCTGGATGCCGTCACCGCCGACTTGAACACGGTGAAGCAACGCAACGACGAAACGCTCAATAAGAACCTTCCGT
>CAYSSA010000096.1:8347-17121 GCA_964433485.1 uncultured Tepidisphaeraceae bacterium
CCTCAAGACTGCGAGCGAGACCAGCGCCAAGGTTCTGGAGTATCGCTCAGCCGCTCAGCGCCAACGGGTGTGCGAGTCGGTGCTCGGCAAGCTGCTGGCCGCCACCGAAGCAGCCGGCTCCGAGACGGTGTCGCGCAATGTCCTGGGCGCGCGCATCGAGACCATCGCCAGCCAGACTGAGAAGTACCCGGCCATGAGGCAGGATGCGGTGCCCTTCACCGACCTGAAGGACGCCGGGAGGTTCAAGTCAACATTTCTGCCGGCCGCGGCGGTGGCCGTACTGGAGGGTTGGCGAACCATCGAAGCCACGCTCGCCGACGACGCCAAGTCCGCCGGTCGGGTCATCGACCCCAAACCCCTGCGCGAAAGCCTGGCCCGGTTGCGCCCGCAGCAAGACCAGTACCTGAATGAGTACCGCGGCTACTGGGTGTCTGTGGTGCCGGGCCTGCTTGTGGTGCGCGATTTCGCCTGGGAGGAATTCGCAAAGAACAGGCCCGAAGCTCTGACGCTGCTTACCAGCCTGCTCAAGATTGGCAATCAACAGAATGCGGCCCTGACCGCGATCGCGCCGTTCGCATCGGCCAGACTCAAGCCTGAAATCGACAAGGCCATCGACCTCACCGCCAAACCGGATTCCACCGTCCTGGATCGTTTTCAGCTCGAGGTGGACCGGCGTATTCGCAGTTGGGGCGCCAATGCCGACGCCGGCAAAGCCAGGGGGGCCATTGTTCGCCTGAAACCCGACAGGTTCATGCAGGACTACATGCTCGTTCCACCCGCCACCAAACAGGCGCAGCCGGTCTACGAGGCTTACTTCACCCAGTTGTTCATCAAGGCCTTGGAGTCCCTTGGCAAGGAGGCTCAGGATTTGTTGCAGGCCGATCTCAAGCGGCTGTTCCGTGACTATCGGCGGTTCCCGCTCGCGATGCCCGATGCGGACATGGACCCACTCTCGCCGGAGCAGGTGAGCGAGGCCAGGCAACTGGCAAGGCGAGTCGCCACAACTCCCGAAGGTGGGGCGGCCGAGGTCTCCGGGGGATCACTGATTCAGGACGGAGCCGGCACCGGCAACCGCGATATCGACGAGCGGCTCAAGGCGCTCTACTCCACCGAGATCAACGACAGGGACAAGATCGTACTGCAGAAGATGCGGCGAATCCTCGATCTGCTGCCGGCGGGCGAGGACAAGCTCAAGGCGACTCTGTTGACTGTCGGTGTCGACGACTGGGGCAAATCACTCCAGTCCGGAAATTATGTCAAGGATGACGACAAGTGGAACTACGTCGCCCTCTATCCCATCAGTCCTTCCGGCAACGAAAAGGATGACCGCACTGTGGGTTCGCAATTGCGAGTGGCCAACGAGAACATCAGCGGCAACTCGCCCTTGAGCGACACCTCCTTGCCGGGCAAACCCTTCCGTGTGCATCTCAAGCAGAACCCCGAAAGCAACTACCTCAACAGCCCCTGCGTGCTGCCGGCGCAGGGCAACCGGGACCGTTCCTGGGGTGGGCAGTGGAACGCCCTCCGCCTGATTTTTGAGCCGGGCGCCGTGGGCGATGGCGCCGAATGGCTGGTGCCCATTGTTACACAGGGCCGGGAAGCGGTGGTGATCAAAGTCAAGTTTGAAAAGGCGATGCCCAAGAAGGACGAATGGCCCACTACCAAGTAACGGGAGGTCGGCGTGCCTGGATTTTTCTCCGGTATTTTCGACAAGTTGATGCGCTCTCCTCGCACCCCAGCGACATTCATGGCTGCGTTCGGGAAGCATCCCGGCTGGAATGATCATATGGACGACCTGGGGCTTGAGACCGAGCAACTCGTCGCGCTTCGCCGCCTGCTGTATGTGCAGGGCATCAGCGGCAATGTCGACTCCGGCGCATGGGAAGCGCTGGCTCCGGAGTCGCGCCTCGATTCGTTTCACCACCTGGCGCTCTGGCGAAATGGCGACAGCGTTCTGCTTGCCCGATTCTGGTCCAGCAGCGACGGCAAGGGCCGCAAGAAGTACCCCATGATCGTCGCCGCCCAGGCTGACTTCCTCTCCGCGGCTTGGCTGCTGGAGCACGCCGGACCGATCCTCGAGAAGCTGGAATCGCGTTTCATTGCCGCGGGCAGCGCAGCGGCAGTCCGCGAAGCGCTGGACCAGGCGCGTGCCGAACTGGCCTCCTGTACGCCCGCCGAGCCGGTGAAGACCGAAGAGGACGTTCCGCCGGTCATCGCCCTGCTGGCCGACCGTCCGGAGCTTGGTCCTGACCATAAAGGGCTCCATGTGCTGCTCTATCACATGGATCGGGACCTGCCGGCATTTCTGCGCGGATCCAGGAACCAGGCTGCGGCGTCGCGACACCTGCGCGTCCCGGCCTGTGCCGACAGCGCCACCGCGGCGATCTCCCTGTGGTTCCGCTTCTTCGAGTCGAAACTGGATCCCTCCGCCATGATGATGCTGCTGGCCCCGGTGCGGGGCGAATGGGTGGACCTGATCGTCGGCGAGCCGGCGGCCAGTCAGTTGTTCTGCGTGCGCGCGGGCTCCAAGGTGGTGCCTCTCACGACTGACATCCCCTACAATCTGGATTCCGCCTTCATCGCCCGTGCGGAGCAGTCGCTTCAGCGACCCGGCGCCGGCTTCTGACTTATCTGATCGTGTGCCCCGACGGCGGCAACGGCGCCGGAGTCGGTTGCTGTGTTGTCAGATCGCGCTTTGCATTCCGGCCACCGTCGTCCGCAAGGTGAGAACATCCGATGGCACACGATGTCACCAGCCACAGCGCCAGCGCCGCAAGAAACCTCGAATTCATGAATCCTCCGTGTAACATCCGAGAGTATCGTACCGACTCCCTGTCCGCGACACGAGGTGTTCTCCGTCGATCTTCAGGCTCACTGCCGCGCCTCCGCGTAGATCTCACGTGTCGCAACCACACTGACATTGTCATACCAGGCGTTGAACATCAGGATGTCTCCCCGTCGCACGGACGCCACAAGCAGGTCACGGGCGGCGGATGCATCGGCGTCACTGATGTTGATGATGCTGAACGCACCGGGGTTGTAAGCCAGGGCCAGTGTCGGGGTTGATGTGACACCCAGGCGAAGTTCGCTGTAGAGCGCGGTCGATGCATAGTATCCGGTGTCGCCGTATTCGGGGATGAACAGGCAGTCGGGCATGGCACGGTAGAGCGCGCTGAAGACCGAACTTGGGAGCAGTTCGCGCGTAACGAAGTCTCGCGGGGTATCAATATAGAACAGGGTCGCGCCCCAGCGCTGATACGCGTATTGTGCTTTGCGCAGTAGCGTTGTAAATGCGTCGGCAGGCGCGGATTGGACGATCACGCCATCGACCGATACGAGTTCCAGTGCCCGCAGTGTCACGCCGACGCGTAGACCGGCATTGCGGAATCGTGCGAAGAACTCGTCGATCAGGCCACGGTAACCCAACTCGGGGGCGAGAGTGATCGCCGACTCCGGAGCGCCGTAATAGCCGGCGGTGGAATAGTGTTCCAATCCCTCGATATCCCACACGATCATTCCCTGGGAGTTCGTGCTCTTCAACTGCGCTATGGCAGTGTCGGCATAGCTTAGAAACATCGTGCGGAACTGCTCAAGTCCCGATTCGGTTGTAACATCAATATTCGAATTATGGAGCCATCCGCGCGGATTTGTGGCGGACTTGTGGATGGCGGCCGAACTAGCCACGTGCAATGTGCCGATGGGGTTTCTGTTTTCCCACTGCAACTCTGGAGGACTGGCATTGCGGTATTCTTGAAGGATATCGCCTGCCGCCTGCTCAATCGGAGTGGCCTTGTCTCCACACCTCAATGAGACGACATATTCGTCGGATGCGCCCGAGGCAACGGTGCGGTCGATGGGCGCCCAATTTGGCGGGAACATCGTCTCGCGCAAGGATCCAACCCACACTTGCCAGCGACGGGTGGATGCCGTTTCCGGGGTTGAGTAAAAACCGCTGTACAACGGACGACCGATTTGTTCGTTGGTGAAAACGATGGCATCCGTTGCGTAGGTGGCGCCAATCACGGTCGGCCCGTCGAGACCAAGACCCATATATGGCCAGGTGGGGCGAAAACCGTCCGGGAACTGGGGAAACTGAATGATGAAGGGAATCACACTGATGCCCACAAGCGTGTCCGTCGGGTGGTTGTTCACAACCCGCGTGATGATCCTCAGATTGTCGTTCTCGGCCACATATTGGCACGATACCGCCCCCCATGAGTATCGCCAGGTCATTGTCTTTGTGGAAAGGTCGAATTGAGCGGTGTAATTGGACCCTCCCCAGCTACTGACTTCTGTGCCATCCGGCTTCCTGAATCTGTAGTTACCAACTCTGAACCCATCCCCCGAATTCACCGATAGATCGAGCAGGCTGTAGTCGCCGAAGGTGATCTTCCTGATCCCTGCCGCGCCAAACTCGACATTCAATCCGTCTCTCGCCACCGCCGGTACCGCCACCGAGAACGGCGACTCTCCCGCGTAATTCGCCCCGCGAACTCGATAGTAATAGGTGATTCCCGGCCGAACGTCGCCATCAGTATATTCGCCGCATTCACCCTCCACTTTCGCCAATGCCGTGAAGTTCGTGCCGTCACTGCTGCGTTCAATCTCGAACCAGGCCTGGTTCTGAGTGGTTTGATCCCAGGCAAGCGTAATATGCTCACGATCCCGGGCCGCGATCCTCAATCCTCCCGGCGTTCCCGTTGGTGCTGGGCCGGGGTTGACCGGAAACATCGGACCGGTTCCATTGCGGTAGACCACGCCGTTAACCGTCAGTGAGGCCGCCCTCGCGGCCGGTATGTTCGAATACCACCCGACCAGCGTAATGTCATGGATGCTGACGCCGCGTGCGTCTTCCGCCCTGACCAGATTGGCAGGACTGTAGGTCCGAACATATACCCTGTCGATCTGAATCTGCGATGAGCCTTCACCAATTGTAAACACGCTGTCCAGCGGCGCAGGACTCATCACGCATGTCAGGCTCATGTCGACAACCCGTACATCTCGGGACCAGCCCTCGACGCTGATCGCCGGCCGGTTGAATTCCCACGTCGCGGATCCACCCCGGATCTCAATGTCCTGGCAACGCTGCGTTTTCAGCAGCGATACCGCCGCCAACCGACCGCCGAGTTGCCCATTGACACCCTGAATACGCACATCAGTGCAGGCCGTCAGGTCGAATCCGGCCAAACGGCCTGACACATTACTGATGGCCAGACTGTTGACTCCGTACGCCTGTATGGCAGAACTGGGTGCGACACCTGTGGCGTAATCAAATACCAGATTGCGGACTGCTATGGCCTTCACTGCGGACACGGCCTTCCTTATGGTGTTGCCCAACGCACCTGCTGATACCGCAAACGGCACTGGTCGATTGATTACCAGCGTCGTTCCGTCATTGGAAACCACGCGTACCAGACGCTCATACTGGGCTTGGCCGGGATTGCCGGGGTCTTCACCCAACGCTATCAAGATCCAATCGCCATTGCGGATCTGTGATGTGGGGATATTGGCGCGGAAACTCGCCTGACCTGCGGACACCGTTTCAGACCAACCATAAGTTTCTGTTCCAGCTTGACTTCTGATATCAATAAAGGTGGTCGTACCTGCGGCTGACGGGTTCAGATACAAGGTTGCGCCATTGCCGTCGAGGCTTACGCTGCGACTGATGACCAGCGTGGAACTGATGCGATAGGTCTTTGTTGGGTCGAGAGTTACGATCGATCCAATAGGGGCTTCGTTCAGGGCGCGTTGAATGGCCGCCGCATCGTCGGCGATGCCGTCGCCCACCGCGCCATAGAGGCTGGCCGAAACCTGCATGGAGGCTGTCGCGTTTAAGGTTCCATTGCCAAAGGAGATAGCGTCGCCGCCAACAATGGTTCCGCGCGCCAGCGGCGCAGCCTGTTGTGCGGCCTGAATCTCGGGTGCCGCATCGGTCGAAAGCATCGTGCGATATTCAAGTGATTCGACCAGTGGCCTTGAATACGCACGGCTATGTCTGTTATTGGCGAACTTCCTGGGGTACATCTTGACTGACCTCGCAAACCTCTCCGATCACTCCAAACATCCCAGGTTGACTTACGATATGGTGAAAGCGGCGGGCAACCCGTAGTGGGCAGGGGAGCCAGTCCGAGAACCAGCGACTCCTCTTGGCAAGCTTGTGTGGCCGGAGTAGATTCGCGCTAAAGGAAGGATTAAGGGCAAATGGGCTTATCAGGCGTCAGAGTGCTGGTGACCGGGGGCGCTGGCTTTATTGGACACCATCTTGTGGGCGCTCTGGTCCGTGTCGGGGCGCGCGTGCGTGTGTTTGACGACCTGTCCGCCGGACAAGCAAGTCGGCTGGAAGGCGTGGCATCGGCGATTGAGCTGATTGTCGGCTCGGTAACGGACCCGGATACGGTTGCTGGCGCCGTTCGGGATATGGAGATTGTGTTCCATCAGGCTGCACGCGTCAGTGTGCCGCAGTCGATCGCCCAACCCCTGGAGTATCAGCAGACGAATGCGACCGGTACGCTGAATGTGCTCGAAGCCGCGCGTCAGTCGGGAGTACGCCGAGTGGTCTATGCCGCCAGCAGTTCGGCCTATGGGCCGCAGGAGCGGATGCCGCTCAATGAGTCGATGCGCCCCAACCCGATCAGTCCGTACGCGGTGTCGAAGCTTGCGGGCGAGATGTACTGCTCGGCCTATGCGCACTTCAGTCCGCTGCAGACCGTAAGTCTGCGTTACTTCAATGTTTTTGGACCTGGGCAGGATCTCAAGAGCCAGTATGGTGCGTTGATGCCCAATGTCGCCGCCGCCATGCTTCGCGGGCGTTCGCCCGTGGTGTACGGGGACGGCGAGCAAACGCGCGACTTCTGCTATGTGGACAATGTGGTCCAGGCCAATCTGCTGGCGGCGCAGGCGCCTTGCGCCAGTGGACTGACTCTCAATATCGCCTGCGGACAGCGAGTGAGCGTCAACGACGTGGTCGCATCGACCAACAGACTGCTGGGAACGCATATTGCCGCCGACCACCAACCCGCGCGCACAGGCGAAATCCGCAACTCGCTGGCCGACATCTCCCTGGCCCGCGACACCATCGGATACGAGCCGCAAGTGCAGTTTGAGGAAGGGCTTGCACGCACCATTAGCTACTACCGTTCACTGATCTGATTGAGCGTGTTTCCTGGTTTTGTCGCAGGAACAGATTCCCGTCTCCTGACGGTTGCGTTCGCTATTAGCCAAAATACAATCATTTCTTAGCGCAATCTTAGTGTAATGGATGCGTGGAAGGTTCGCCATATGTTCAACCTGCTTCCCCGAGACACCGTATTCTTCGATCTATTCGAGGGCATTGCGGACCGGGTCATCGACGCCGCCTTGCATTTGCAGCGATTGGCCAAGGAGTTCCCGAAGATTGACGGACCGATCGAGTTGATCCGAAAAGCTGAGCACGAGGCCGATGACGTGGCCCACCAGACGCTCCATCGACTTGATCGGACGTTTATCACTCCGTTTGATCGAGAGGACATACACACACTGGTCAACGAGATGGACGACATTGTCGATGCGGTTGACGCTCTGGTGAAGCGTATTCCGCTGTTCCACATCACCAGCATGCCTGCGGGATTTGTCAAGCAGACAGATGTGCTTCTGGCGGCGGCCGAGGCGGTTTCCAAGGCCGTCCGCATGCTCCGCAAGACGCACAAACTGACCGACCTGAGCTCTTGCCTGATCGAAATCCACCACCAGGAGAGCGTGGGCGACGACAACCACCACGCGGCGATGTCCGAGTTGTTTTCCGGCCAGACGGACGCGCTGGACGTTCTCAGGTGGAAAGAACTCTACGACTATATCGAGAACGCCATCGACGGCTGCGAGGACGTCGGCAACACCCTTGAGCGCATCGTACTGAAGAACGGCTGAAGTTGATTCCTTTCACACCCAGAGAGCCATGCACCTCACGGACACCCTTGCGGCGGTAACGACCCAGCCTGTGACAACGGGCATGCTCGTACTCCTGGTCGCGTTCATCCTGGTCGCCCTGGTCTTCGATTTTCTCAACGGCTTTCATGACGCCGCCAACTCCATAGCAACAATTGTTGCCACGCGGGTTCTCTCGCCTGCGCAGGCCGTGGTGTGGGCGGCGTTTTTTAATTTTTTAGCGGCATTTGTATTTGGCACCAAGGTCGCGGGGACCATTGCCGGTGATATGGTGGACAACGCCCTGATCGACATTTACGTTGTCTGCGGCGGGTTGATGGGCGCCATTTTCTGGAACCTTATCACATGGCTTCTCGGCCTGCCCACAAGTTCCTCCCACGCCCTGGTGGGTGGGCTGGGTGGAGCGGCCGTGCTCCACGACGGATTGAAGACGCTGAGGCCGCAGGGATGGATGCTGGTCCTGATCGGAATTGTACTGGCTCCGATCCTCGGGTTTATTCTGGGCACATTCAATATGGTCATCGTTTCCTGGCTGGCCCGGCGGGCCACGCCATGGAAGGTTGACAAGCTCTTCCGGAAGTTGCAGCTTGTTTCGGCCGCTCTCTATTCCCTGGGCCACGGCGGCAACGATGCCCAGAAGACCATGGGAATCATCGTCATGCTGCTCTCGGCGGCCGGCTTACATCAATGGTCGCAATCGAATCCCGACCATTTCATGAATAGATTCCACCTTTATGGGGGTGCCAACACGAATGTGGCATGGTGGATCATCCTCACCTGCAACGGCGCCATCGCCCTGGGCACCATGTTCGGCGGCTGGCGCATCGTCAAGACCATGGGCAACAACATCACCA
>CAYSSA010000097.1:0-3083 GCA_964433485.1 uncultured Tepidisphaeraceae bacterium
AGCATCAGCATTGTTTTCAGCGAAGCGGTCACCGGGTTTGACCGCGCCGATCTGAGCCTGAAGCTCAACGGCGGGGGCAATCTGCTCACGACCGCGCAGACGGTGACAACGACCGACAACATCACCTGGACGCTGGGCAATCTGGCCGGCATAACGGCCGCCGCGGGCAGCTATGCTCTGACTCTGACGGCGGCGGGCTCCGGCATTTCCGATCTTCTCGGCAATCTGCTGACGACCAACGCCACGGCGTCCTGGACCATGGACGTGACTGCGCCGACAGTGTCTGTTGCGGCCGTCGCCCCGGATCCGAGGAACACCGCCGTAAGCAGCATGAGCATTGTGTTCAGCGAGACGGTCAGCGGCTTCGATATGGCCGACCTCTCTCTGACGCGCGACGGCGGAATCAATCTGCTCGGCGGATCACAGACCCTGACGACCACGGACGGCAAGACCTGGACGCTGGGGAATCTGTCGGGGCTGACGAACGTCAGCGGTGTTTACAGCCTGACGCTCAATGCGACCGGCAGCGGCATCGCGGATCTGGCCGGCAATGTGATGCTTGTCGGCGGCGGCGATTCCTGGACGGCGGACATGACGCCACCGACAGCGACGATCGGGCCGGTGACGCCCGATCCGCGCAACACCTCGGTTTCATCGATCCTCATCGTCTTTAACGAAGCGGTGACCGGGTTCACGAAAACGGACCTGGCGCTGACGAGGAACGGCTCCGCGGTGAGCATCAGCGCGGCGACGCTGTCCACATCAGACAACATCACCTTCACTCTGAGCGGGCTGAGTTCTCCAACGAACACGGCCGGAACCTATGTCCTGTCGCTGAACGCCGCGACTGCCGGGATTGCCGACTCTCTGGGCAACGCGATGGTCGTCAGCGCATCCACCACCTGGGTGTGCGACAAGACCGCGCCAACGATTGTTGGCATTGCCGCGGTGTCGCCTGACCCGCGAAATACGGTCGTTGACTCGATCACCATCAACTTCAGCGAGCCGGTGAACGGCTTTGATCTGGCGGATCTGACCCTCAGGCTGAGCGGCGGACCCAATCTGCTGAGCGGCGAGCAAACCCTGACCAGCAGCGACAACAAGACCTGGATCCTCGGCAACCTGGCCGGACTGACGGGCGCCAGCGGCAGTTATGTGTTGACGCTCACGGGAAACGGATCGGGCATTACGGACCGGGCGGGCAACGCCATCTCGACGGCGGCTGCGGCCACCGAGTCGTGGGTGATGGATGCCACTTCGCCGACGGTGACGATCACGCCCGTATCGCCGGATCCGCGAAGCACCTCGGTCGGGAGTATTGCGATCGTCTTCAGCGAAGCCATCACCGGCTTTAATATGGTCGATCTCTCGCTGACACGCGATGGAACATTCATCGACCTGTCCCCGGCGACCCTCACCACCTCGAACAACATCACCTGGACACTGGGGAATATCGCTGGACTGACGGGCGCAATTGGTGTGTACACTCTGACGCTCACTGCGGCCGGTTCCGGCATTGCCGACAGCGTTGGCAACACATTGATCGGCAACGCCGTCGAGATATGGACCATGGTGCCGGAGCCACCGACGGTCGTCTCGATCAATCGAGTCGGCGCCAACCCGACCAGCGCGGCCAGCGTTCAATTCTCCGTGAATTTCAGCCAGAGCGTCACCGGAGTCGATGCCACGGACTTTGCGCTTGTCCTCGGCGGCGTCAGCGGCGCCATCAGCGCTGTCGATGGCAGCGGCACGAGCTACACGGTGACCGTTGCCGGAATCTCCGGCGCCGGAACGCTGGGGCTGAACCTCGTGGATGACGACAGCATCCTCAACCTATATGGGACTCCGCTGGCAGCGGGGTTCACCGGTCAGACGTACACCGTTGACACCGTCCCCCCGGCTGCGATTTCCATCAATCGTATGGGAACCAATCCAACGAATGCGAGCAGCGTGCAGTTCTCCGTTGTATTCAGTGAGGCCGTCACCGGCGTGGATGCGACCGACTTCGCGCTCGCGCTCTCCGGCGTCACCGGGACCATCCTTTCCGTGACTGGCAGCGGGACGAGCTATACGGTGGTCGTCAACGGTGTTTCAGGCGCGGGGACTCTTGGCCTGAACCTGATTGACAACGACAGCATCCTTGACGCTCTGGCCAATCCGCTGGCGAATGGTCTTGCCGGCCAGGTGTACACCATTGACACCGTGCCGCCGGCTCTGCTTTCCATCAACCGCATCAACGCCGACGCGGCCACCCTTGGTTTCAGCGAACCGATCGAAGGACTCGACCTTGCCCACCTCATTCTGCAACGTGACGGTTCCGCGATCGTCTGGACGGGCGCCAGTCTCATCAACAACGGCGGCGGGAGCTGGAGCCTTGTCGGGCTGGCCGCCCTCACGCGTAGAATCGGCCAGTACTCGCTGGCGCTGGTTCCGGCCGGAATCACGGATCTCCTCGGCAATGCGCTTGCCGCCGGCGGTTCGACGGCCTGGCTCAATGATACGATCGTCGGCGCCGACGGCGGCGACATGATCACGCTTCGGCGCGATAACGACTTCCTGCTGGTCTCCAGCACCGCCGACCAGCCATATGACACTCCATTGGCGAATTTCACCTCCACACCGCTGATCGTGCAGGGTGACGCCGGATCAGACACTCTGGTGGTGGATTTCTCTTATGGCAGCCCTGTGCCGACAGGCGGATTGAATTACCAGGGTCTGGTCGGTGGCGGTGACGTCTTGCATATCACCGGAACCGCAGCCGGAGATGCGCTGACTGTTGGAACGTCCTATGTCACCCTGAACGCCGCCACCATCACATACGGCAACATCGCCTCCATTCGTCTCGGCGGCTCGGGACCGGCCATCGCGGTCGGCTCGATGGCCGTTGATGCTTCCGCTCGCCTGAATGTGGCCCCAGGGGGCAGGACGCTCCTCATCGGCGGCCTCGGCATCGCTTCGGGCGGCAGCCTCGATCTGACCGACAACGACCTGGTCCTGCAATACACGCAAACCACCACCATCAACGAGGTTCGGCAGTATCTGCAAAACGGTCGAATCGGCCTCACACCGTCGATTTTCTCTTC
>CAYSSA010000097.1:3106-3373 GCA_964433485.1 uncultured Tepidisphaeraceae bacterium
CATTGCCCCCAGCCGGCCGGCCGCCATCGGCATGGCCGATAACAGCCAGTGGCGTCTGTCGGAATGGTCCGGCCAGAACATCGCCGACGGCGCCGACTTCCGCCAGATCCTTCTCAAGCACACCTGGCCGGGAGATGCGAACCTTGATGGGCAGGTCACAAAAGAAGATACCTTGAATGTCATTGCCAACATGGGACGCCCGGGCGTCTGGTTCAATGGCG
Source organism: uncultured Tepidisphaeraceae bacterium (assembly GCA_964433485.1). Classification (GTDB taxonomy): domain Bacteria; phylum Planctomycetota; class Phycisphaerae; order Tepidisphaerales; family Tepidisphaeraceae; genus JANYKD01. The sequence goes on from CAYSSA010000097.1 coordinate 3,328, forward strand.
ACCTGAATTGCGACGGTATGGTGACGCCGGACGATCTGGCTGAGGT
>CAYSSA010000097.1:3425-9671 GCA_964433485.1 uncultured Tepidisphaeraceae bacterium
TTCGCAGGCGTCCACGTCGGCGTCGGCAACCACCTCGGCGAAACCCAAGGTGACCATCGCCAAGTCCAAGGCGGCCGCCAAGGCGCCGCCAAAAAAACCGGTGCATCCCAAGCGTAAATAGGCGCAGGACAAAGCCACTATGCATCAGCCGATCTCCCGTCGCAGTTGTCTGTGCGCAACTGCCCTGGCGGCGATGCCTGTGTTGGCGGCCGAAGCGCCCCCGCCCATCATCGACACCCACCAGCATCTCTGGGATTTGGCTCGACAACGCCCCGGCCGATCTGCGACGCAATTATCTCGTTGAGGAATACCGCCAAGCCACGGATGGCCTGAATGTGGTCAAGGCGGTCTACATGGAAGTGGATGTCGTCCCGGAACAACGTCAGGCGGAAGCCGATTGGATCGTGGCCCTCTGCCGGAAGGCAGATTCTCGCACGGTCGCCGCGGTGATTGCCGGCGATCTCTCCGACGAGAAGCTGCGAGATTACCTCTCGGCTTACCGCAATGGACCCATTCGCGGCGTTCGCAAAGCCCTGCGGCCGCAGTGGCGGGATAATGCGGCGGTCGAGGCCAACCTCCGCTTGCTGGGCGAGTGGGGGTTGTGTTTCGACCTCGTCGGTCCGGCGGAGTCGCTTTCCCTGGCGGCTGGGCTGGCCGAGAGATTCCCCGACACGCGGTTTGTGCTCGATCATTGCGGCAATGGCAGTGCCCGTTGGTTTCTAAGTTCATATCGCGACGACGCCGGCATTCGCAGGGCCCGCGAGCAATGGGCCGCCGGCGTCGCGCGCCTGGCGAAGTTCAAGAACGTTGTGTGCAAGATTTCCGGCGTCCTGGAAAACGCCGCCGGCGCGCCGCTGGAAGCAGAGACCCTTGCCCCCGTGGTGCGTCATTGCTTGAGCGAGTTCGGCCCCGATCGCGTCATGTTCGCCGGCAATTGGCCGGTGGTCTTGCGGGGCGGCACGTTGGCCAAGTGGGTTGGGCTCCTGCGTGAGATCGTCTCCGCGGATTCGCCGTCACGGCAACGGAGACTATTCCACGACAACGCCGCCGCATTCTACTCCCTCGGCTGAGATCGCCAGCCATTCAGATCCGAACAACAAGATGGTTGACTGAGGGGGGGTACTGCAAAATATTCTGTATTGCATTTATCGCGATATTCGATATAAGGAATATAAGAATGGACTTGGAGACCATCAATCCTCAGTTTCTCGACCGAATTGTCGAACGTTTCACGGCATTTGCTGACGAAACGCGGATACGTCTGCTGCTGAGGCTCAAGGCAGGCGACGCCAACGTCAACACGCTCACCGCAGCGGTGGGGCATTCGCAGGCGTCGATCTCCAAGCATCTGGCTACGCTGCGCCGCGCGGGCATTGTCGATGCCAGGCGGCAGGGAGCGCAGGCCATCTACTTCATCAAGGACCAGGCGATCTTCGATCTGTGCAAACTTGTCTGTGACGGCGTCATGCGGCAAATCCGCGAGGAACATGCGGCTATTCTTGCATCCGACGATCACTCAACCGACCAGGGAGTCTGAACACCATGGCTGTCAACACGATCACACCCTCCGAAATGCATAAACTGCTGTCCAGTGGCAGGCGCATCGATTTCATCGATGTCCGCACGCCGGGCGAATACGCGGCCGTCCATGCTGTCGGAGCCAAACTTGTGCCCGTAGACGACCTCGATGTACAGGCGGTGCTGCGGTCTCGCGTGGGCGATCCGGCCGACCCGATCTATGTCCTGTGCAAGGCGGGCACCCGCGGTCGCAAAGCCTGCGAGAAATTCCATGCCGCCGGAATCACAAATGTCGTTAACGTCGAGGGCGGAACCGACGCCTGGGTGGCTGCGGGACTGCCCGTGGAGCGTGGCCAGTCCAGCGTGCTGCCTCTGGACCGTCAGGTGCGGATTGCGGTCGGTCTAATGGTGCTGGTTGGGGTCGTTTTGGCGTTGACGGTACATATCGGTTTCATCGGCATTTCCGCATTCGCGGGCGCGGGTATGGTTTATGCCGGCATCACGGACCGCTGCGCCATGGCGACGATGCTGGCGAGAATGCCATGGAATCGCGCCACTTGCCCGGTGGGAACCTGCACCTGCAGTGTCAAGTAGCTCGTCGGACCATTGGCTGGATATCCCGGTGAGGCCTATTGCCCGAATTCCAGGATGCCGAAACGTTGTGGCGTATGAGCGGTGGGTGTCAGCGTCGGATTCCATGCGAGGAAAACCCGACCGGCAATGTCGTGGCGGTACAGATTCATCCGCCAGCGGGCGCCGGGCCGGGGTTTATTTGCCGCCAGCGCCGACAGCGGAATGCGCCATTCCGCGCGCCAGACTTTGGCCGATTCGTCCACCTTCACTGCCGACTGGAACTTGCTGTCCCAACCGAAATCCTTCTTCGGCGGATCGATCATCAAGTCCAGCCGTTCATTGGTGGGCGACACCTCGAACTCCGCGTATCGCTCGACATTATTCACGTCCGATGCAATAAAAGCCTCCACCACGTCCTTGTCCCACAATCCGATCCGCTCCTTCGATGACACGGGTTCAAACACCGTCAGTCGGGCAAACGGGCATTCAAAGCCGAGGTATAGGTAATCCTCCGACCAGAGACATTTGACTTCGGTGGAGAGTTCGGGTCGGGCATTCGATTCCCGCAGTGACAGTTCCATCCGCACCGGCGCGGCCTTGCCCCAGGCCGGCTTGCTCAGATCGCCATCCGGATCAAAGTCCCTTTCGATCCGCGTTGCTTTGATCACGGGCAGGGGCAATGACCGGGCCAGCAATTTGCGTGCATTGTCGAAATAGATCTTCCGCAGCGCCGAGGCCGGCAGACCGATGGAACTGATGGTCCAGTCGCCCTGAATCGGGGTCATGTGCGCCCAGTCGCGGTCGGTGGTTTCCATCCAGCGCCAGTGCTTGGCGTAGAACAACTCGGCGTCGGCATCGGTGGGCGGCGGCTCGTTCCCGCTGGAACCAAGGATCAACCGGCCATAGACCATGAAGTCCGTGCCCAGCATGATTCGGTCCTGATGCTTGAGAAAAAGCCTCCGCACTTCCTCCGGTTTGTGCCGTCCGATTTCGGGAATGCGAGCGGCGAGGTCGACCATCATGTTTGGATACCGATCCAGCGACTGATCCACCCAATCGAGTTCCTCGGCGTTGTTGCCGAAATGTACGCAGACAAATGTGGTTCCCGGGTGGCGGGCAATAACACGATTCAGTGACTCCAGCAGCTGCTTCCATGCCGGATATTTTGTCGCATCCCCGAACCACCAGTCCTTGTGGTCCTTCAGTTCCTTCCATCGTTCGTTTTTCTCGTCAAACGGCAGCCAGAAGGCTTTCGGGTCTCCGACGTGGATCGAGACCGGCATGTTCAGTTCGCCGCACCGCCTCCACACCGCATCCAGTTTCGGGTCGTCGATTCGGATCAGTTGCTTCTGACCGTCGCGCAGGAACAGTCCCAGGCGTTTGAATTCCTTCAGCCCGGCCGACCCCAGCCGATGTCCTTCCTCAATCTGTTTTGCCGCGCGCTCCGGGAAATCCGGCGCATCCCAGCCGCGGTAGTCGAGAACCATGTAATGCAGAAATCGACCGGGGTAAGACCGGTCGGTCAGTGCCTTGCCTCGCTCGAAAGCCGAAGGTTCCCCGTTGGGTCCGCGCGTGACGGTGCCCGTGCCGAGATTGACCGCCAGGCCCAACCCCGAGGCATCCATGATCTTCACCGCCCGGTCAAGGCGCTCGGGTTTCATCTCGACGTGCTGGTGCATGTCGATAAGCCGGCGCTCGGCTCGCCATTGGTCCGCCAGTTTCCTTGTGGTGGAGGGGTCCTCCTGGGCGGTCAGGCGCGTCGCGGGGGTCAGCATCAACGTCGATATCAGCAACATCGTGGTGCGCATGATTGACTCCATTGGGCGGTGCGGGGAACGCCTTTGTGACCAATCCGCTCGTCCGGTCGGCCTTCCCTTCGCGCGGGGCGGAATTCGAGGCCGGACCAGGGCCGGCAACGCCTGTGGCGGTCGCTTCCGTTCACCTGCATGCCTTGGACAGTCTACCCGAGACTTCGGCGATTGCTGAAGCCGCGTTTGGCGCCCGGTGCAATGTTTCAAATGGCGTCACTTCCGTCCGAACGGCCAAAATCGCCGCTTGCAGGTGTTCTCGCGCCTTATGTCGATCAACTCCGTCGCTCCGATCCCATCCATCTTGTCGATAAGCGCATCCATGCCCTGCTTCAGTTTGAGTTCCATTTCCTGCTGGTAGAGCGGCCAAAGGGCATAGAAATTGATGGTGATATCATCGTTAATAAGAAGCGTCCGCGACTTGGGAGCCAGGAGTGGAATCAGGACCAGCATGCAGCACAACTCGGTTCCCGGCGCGAAGGGCTCGGCCGGGTCGCCGTTCGGAATCGTATGCCCCGGCCCGATAAAGGTGTTGTATTCGTGCGGCATGCGGGCCACCTGCTTGAGCCAGCGGAATGGCCACCAGTTTGCCTCATCCTTCATGGCTTCGCCATCGAATGTGCCGTCGGGCAGCAGTCCGGGCCAGTCTGGCGGCAGGGCGATCATCAGCTCGGCATAGCGCATCGAATCCGGTGCGCCGGCGGGCAGATTCATCGGTCGCGAGGAGAGTCCGGAGGTAATCACTGTGTAGTGATTGGTGCCGAAAGGGTGGTCCTCGTCCGGCTCACTCTCTTGGGGCGGAACGATGTGCAGGTCCAGGTGAACCTCCGGTGACACGATTTCGTGGAACACCATGGGCGATGGTCCGATGGTGCGCTCAATGTGCCGCTCGATCTCGGGCAGAAACGGGGTGGCTCCCTCGGCCAGCTTCGGCGGCCCGGCTCTCTCCTGATAGCGATAAACCGGGGTTCCGGATTCAGTGACTTCCCGCGATGGCGCGATGGTCTTGGGCACGGCGATTGGCTGGCCACAGTCGCGGCACTTGACCCGCTTGCCCCCGAGCTCGTCACTGAGCCGGTAAGGCCGCCGACAATGCGGACAGGAGATGGAGATCGGCATGACATCAATACGCTTGGTGCGGCCGAATGTTACTCGTATGCGTCGACCGGCGAGGCGTTTTTCGTGCCGCAGCCTCTTCCGGTTGAGATCACTGGCCGATGGCGCCGGCGCACCCTCCATCAGCCGGGCGGCGGCGGCCGGTGAAGTCGTCCTGCGATGGTCCGTCAAATTGCCATGTGTGCAGTTCTTCGATGGTTGTTCTCGAATCGGCCAGGGTGCTGCGCGCGATACGGAGGAAGTCGATGTCGCCGTTGAGGTTCCTGCCCTGCGGCGTGCCGCCTACGTACATATCCGCCTCGTTGGCCAGGGACATTTCCGCGCCCACGCCCGGACCGCTCGAATCCCGCTTTCCATCAATGTAAAGGGTGAACGTCCCCGCTTTGCGGTCGGCCTCCGCGATGACGTGATGCCACTGGCCGTCGTTGACGACGCGGCGGCTGGCCAGGCCGGCCGTCGCGCCCCCGGACTTGACCGTCAGCCAGATGCCTCCCGCCTGATTGACCTCCAGCGCCCAGCCGGCGGCGCCCATCTTGCGGACCAGCGTGGCGTCCGTTTGTCCGGGCGCTGTCTTGAAGTAGAGTTCGATCAGGAAGTTGGATGCGTGAATCTGTGGGCTGCGCAGTGCGGCGCCGCGGACTTCGCTCTTTCGGCCGTCGCCACCCCGACCGGCGATCATGGTGACGCCCCGGTCGATCTCCTCGTTGGCCAGCACGGCGTACTGCCCGGCGCCGTCGAAGTGCAGCGCCCCCGTTGTCCAGTTCTCCAGCGGACCGCTTCGGAAGTCCTTCAATCCGATGTTGACTCCTTTCAGCGGATAGGTGGGGAATGTGTAGTAGTTATCACGGCTGGTGTAGTATGACGACATACACCAGTGCTCATCCAGAATACGCGCCGGATCGCCCGGAAGGGGACAGAAACTCCACTCGCCCACTGTCTCGGAAAGGCTCCACGGCACGAAGCCCCTGGCTCCGCGCCCGCGAACGGCCGGATCGGCCGAGGGCCGGAAGTCGCGCCCCGCCGGGTCGCGCAACGGCGGCTGGTCGGCCATGACGCCCACCTCCGCGGCCAGCGGCCTGCAGCTTTCCAGGGCATCCCGGAATGCCTGAAAAGTCTTGTGCCATCGTCCGGAAGGCTCGAATACGCCGAAGCCCTCGCCAAGTCCGATGTCATGGAAGACATTGCGGGCGTAGGCGTTCGTTTCCAGCGCGAACTGACTGCGGCGAGCGCC
>CAYSSA010000097.1:9711-14971 GCA_964433485.1 uncultured Tepidisphaeraceae bacterium
GGGTCGGCGTCGCGAAAGACGCTCAACCCCATGCCCTGAAAGACATTGCCCAGGAACTTGACCCGGCCGGCCTGTGGCGCCTGCCGCCGCGAGGCACGCACAAAGTTGTAAACAGTGTTGTTGAAGAAGGTGTTCTCGTAGCTGATGATCTCTTGAAACGCCGAGGTGTTGGCCAGTTTGCCCGCCGGTCCCTTGGACTTGCCCCAGGCGATGTTGTTGAAGTAGTAGTTCTTGAATGCTCCGTCCAGGTAATAGGCGTGCCCGAAGCGGTCCTCGGTGTTTGGACTCAGGACATGGTCCCAGTTGCGGTAGCCGCCGGGGTTGCCCGAGATGTTGGCATAGACATACGCCGGTCCGCCCTGCCAGGTCTCGATGCCGCCGAAGTCGTCGTTGTTCAGCAGCGTATCGACCGCCTTATTGTGATGAATGAGAATGCGGGTGAAGGGACGGTCGGTGGAGGCGCCGCTCTGCTTGGCTCCATGCACGTCGATCCCCTGCGAGCAGACGCGGTCAAACATGTTTCCCGCGATCTCCACGGTTTGAGCGAAGGTGACGACCAGCGCTCCGCCCTGGCCGAACAGATCCGGACGGATGCCGATATGATCGAATCTGTTCCGCAGCACGCGGACGTCGTACAGCCGGCCCATCGGCCCTTCCAGATCGGCATAGATGGTGCCATCGGCCAGTTCCACCCCTCCGGCATCGGCATTGGAGAAGACATTGTCGCTCACCACGATCTTGTCGATGACATCTTCCTTGCCCATGGCCTTCATGCGCACGCCCCGGTGAACATGCTCAAAGGCGCAGTTCGTCACCTGAATGCCGGTGCCGCTGCCCAGCAGACGCACACAGCCGGGCTCCACGTCGATGCTCTCTCGCGAGACCCAATAGGGCGCGGCGATCGGGTTCCAGTAGACGTTGGTGAAGCGGAAGGTCAGTCCGCTGACTCGCACATGGCTCATGCCCCGGCTGTCGATGGCGCGGATTCGCCTGGCCACCTCGACGCGGACCTGGTTCGGATCCTGATCTCCCGGCAGGCGGATATAAAGCCGCCCGCCGGCGCCCTTCTTGTCGAACCAGAACTCTCCGGGGGCATCCAGGTAGTGGGGCTTGTCTTCCAGGTAGTACTGGCAGCCACGGATGATCTTGTAGCTTGGGTTGCCTCCCCACTGGCACGCAAAGGTCAGCGAACCATTTTCGCGGTCGGCGGCCAGAACCCTCGCGGGAAACGGGCTGCCCATGACCCACCCTTTGGTCGTCCAGACGATGGCGCCCTGGTAGTAATCCTGGGGTTTGCTGCTGTTGATATGCTCCTTGTCAAACGCCATGTGTCGGCGCTGGCCGTTGACGGTGGCGTAATTGTCAAACGGTTTGTCGGGGTTCTTCCAGACCCACCATTCGCTCTTGATGTCGTCCGGATCGCTGATCTTCCAATTCGGCGAGCGGGCCAGGTCGATCCGGGTGATCGTTCCATCCTTACCCTCCATCCAGACATTGCGCGGCGCCCAGTCGAGATCCACTCGCCAGACCTTCTCCGGCTCCGGGATCAGCGCGTTTTCCGCGCCCTTCTTCCATCCCGTCACTGCTTCCGAGCCGCAGATGACGGCCGGTCCCGTGCCCCACGACGGGTCGCGGGTCAGAACAATCGGCGAGGCTTCCGTACCGGACTCTGTGGCGTTCATTTCCCCACGGTAAACCACGCCTTGCTTGAAGACGTAGGTGTGCGGGCCTTTGCAGGCCTTGGAATTGCCGGCCGCGTTGGGATCCCATGGATGGTGTTTCCATGGCGACTGCTTCGACAGGCCGTCGTTGTCATCGCGGCCGGACTCGAAGTCGATGTAGCGGAGCGAATCCCCCGCCTTGAACTCAAATGACCGCGGGGCCCATTCCAGGTCGCCGGTCGGCAGCACCTTCGCGTGAGGCTGCTGCCATGACCACCGGGCCGTGGCGTCGTCCGCTCCGCCTGCCACTCCTCCAAAAACCAGAACGGCGGCGATACATGCGAGGGTGCGAGCATCTCCGGATCTGATGAGCGATGGGTATGTCATGGCGGCGTCCATCCTTTTCGGGCGACATGCGGGATGCTGCCGGGTGGACAGGCCGTTGTCAACGGCCTCGCACTGGCCGCGTTGTGGGCATCGCGGGCTGGCCGAATGCCGGATCTTCAATCCTCTTCCCTACGCCCCCGATGCGGCAAGGAAGGCGCGGCTGGAGAGCCGGTATCGGAAGGCACTGTCCGCGTCAGTCCTGCGAGAGTACGCCGCTATTTGGCCAGTTCCCGTTTGCGCTTCCAGGCGGGGTATTCCTTTTCCAGCAGGGTTTGAGGCCAGTCTCCCAGCCAGCGGTATCCGTTGCGGCGTTCGTAGCCGATGTCCGACAGCCGGTACTTCGGCACGCCGTCGCGGTCGCAGAAGATCGGGCGGTTGGCGCCGATCTCATAAAACCTCGCCCACATCGGCGGGGCGGCGGGGTCTTCCACCACGCGGCGGTCCTTGCCCCTCGGCGCATCTTTGTCATCCACCTCGACAACCTTGATTCCTTTGAGCCTGGCCGACTCGAACCACGCCACGGCGCTGTCGATTGCGGTCATGACGTCCGGGGTCGGATTCTCGATGCTCATCAGCAGGCGTACGATGCCGACGGATTCCGAGCCGCTGAGGGAAACCAGCTCGTAAGCGCGACCGGGGCGGGGGCTGTAGTCGATTTCGTCGTGCTGGGCGCACCAGGCAGTGAGCTTCCCGTTCACCCTGATCTGGCATTTGAGTATGCAACGGATTCCCTCGTCAAACGCCCGGCCGGCGCGTGTCCTGCTCGTTTCCGGCAGGAATGCGAAAAGCCCCGCACAGTGGACCTCGCGGAGAAACTCCATCAGTCGCACCATGGAGTTGTCGTTGAAGGTGATGTGCCGGTGATACTGTTTGCCCGGCGGGTAGAACTGTGGCCAGCCGCCGGTGGGGTATTGCGCCTCAAGGATGTAGTCGATTCCGCGCACGCAGGCGGTGCGGCAGCGGTCATCTCCGGTGGTGGCGTGGAATCGAGCCAGAAACCGCAGTTCGTCGGTCGTCGCACCATTATCGAACGTGGGCTTGAGATCCTGTGGCTGTTGCTTGCAGGGGACCGTGGTGTCCACGTTCTTGGGCCAGCCGCCCAGGTTCGATTGCCAGGAAAGGATGTTCGCGGCGATGGCGCGGGCTTGATCGGACTTCCACCATTCCGGAGGCCGGTCGAGATAGTCGCCGGCGCCGGCCGCCGCGAGGTTGTGAGCCAAGGCCAGCAGCATGGCAGGGACAATCGTGAATTTAAGATTCATGTTGGTTTCCTGGATCGCTGCGACGTGCGCGGCGTTATGGCTGAGATGTCAGCCGCGCGGTCGCTGGTCGAGCTTGAGCATGATCCGCTCGACGCCGTGGAGAATGTCTTGAAAGGGGGGTTGGACGGATCGGGCGGACGCAGGATCATCTCCGTCAGCCGGGAGAGATCGCGGGCGTCGCGGCCGGCGGGATCATGCAGGATCAGCCCGGCCAGATCGGGGTTGGCATGGGGCGAGTTGAACTGCACCGCCAGATAGAAGAAATCAACCGCCTTGTCGACTTTCTGATAGCCGCGGCTGATGGCACTGGACGTGACGGCCCCGCTGATGGTCATCTTCTCGAGCATACGCTGTATCTGGCTGGTGCGCATCAGTTCGTCGAAGAGGCTTTCCAGCATGGGGTTTTCGGCGAGATTCTCATTGACGCGCACCGCCGACCCGAAATCGACGAACCCCACGCCCTCCGGGGTGATGACGAAGTTGTCCAGTCGCAGGTCAAGATGGATGACGCCGGCCACGTCATGCACAACTCGCAGGAGGTCGGCGCTTTGTCGGGCGAATTCCATCTGGGGCAGCGGCTCGCCGCCGTTTCGCAGCCAGTTCATGCGCAGCCGGCGCACGAACCCCCGGTCGTCCTTCTCGACGTTGATCACGCGGGGCACGCGGCGGTTATACGGCGGGGCCATGTGTTCCTGGAGAATCATCAGAATTGCCGCCTCGCGGGTGAGGAACGTCGGGAATATCTTCTCAGTGAATTTGCGGGCCCGTTTCTCGATGATCTCGCGCGAGACTTCCGGGAAGCGGTTGCGGAGCCGCATTGCAACCGATTCGGGCGAGGGCACCTCCTTGAGAACCACAAAGGGTTCGCGCGGGTCCGGGTGTCGCTCCAGCGAGACCTGATAGGTGAATCGCTCCGTATCCTGTCCTGGCAGAAGGAGTTGCACTTTTCGGGCGACGAAATAGTGAATCTTGCTGGAGAGCAGCGGGAAGGGGAGCCATCGCGGACCCGTTCGGACAAACGCCGGCGCACGCTCGACGATGAATCCGCGCGGGGGGAACTTGCGGGCCAGTTCTTCGACTTCGCGGTGTCGGGTGGATACGAAAACGAAACACCCGCCCCAGCGGAGCCGCGAAAAGATGCTGTCCGGGTCGATCTCCTGCCCGGACGTTCCGAAGAGGTAGTCCGCCAGACCGGTTTCCGGAATGAACCCGTTGCAGTACTTGCGATACTCAGGCTCAGGATAGAGCACGCGCGTAATGACGGGGCGGGCCAGTTCGGGGACTGGCAGGCGCGAAGCGCGCGACGTCGCCGCGGCCGGTTGGACGCCTGCCGCGGCGGGTTCGAGAATCTGTTGCTCCACTGTCATACCTGACATGCTCGGTCCATTGGCATGCGGCGTTCATCACAGACTGTCATGGACCACACCAGCCTATTGTAGCACAAGGCGGGCCGTCAACAGCAGCGACTTTTTTCCTGCTCCATTTGCCGGTCTGCCCATGTTTCGCCGCGTCAGTCGTTTGCGGGAGGGTTTGTGGCCAGCGTACCTTCCAGCGCGACGTCCACCAGTATAATCCCGTCATGCGATTTCCAGTCACGTTGCTTCTGGCCCTTGTCGCCGCCGCACCCATTCAGCGACTCAGTGAGACTGCATTCACGAACGCCGAGCAGGCGGAACTGGTCGTCGAAGTCGTCGATGAGCGGGGAGGCGCCAGACCGTCCAGAGTGATCGTTACCGCGTCCGACGGATCGCATCCGGATGGCTCGGGCCGCGGCGTTTACAAGGATGGGCGGTTCTTCGCCGAAGGGCGGTTCAAGGTGGCCTGTCGCTCTGGGCGGACGATCCTGCGGGTGGGTTGCGGTCCGGAATTCGAGCCGGTGGAGGAGACCCTGGAACTTGCCGGCGGACGATCATTGCAGGTGCGGGTCACGCCGCGCCGCTGGATCGACCT
>CAYSSA010000097.1:14999-16996 GCA_964433485.1 uncultured Tepidisphaeraceae bacterium
CTGGTCGGGCTGGGCTGGTACGGTGGTGACCACCATGTCCACACGCAGCACGACGCCCGAGCCACTCTGCGTACCGATGCCGCCTACACGGCATTGCAGGCCCGCGCCAATGGGCTGAGCGTCATCACCGAGGCCGATCCACCGTTGCCCGGAGCCGACGCGGATGAGTTGGACACACCGTCGTTTCTCTATCGCCGGGCGCTGGAGCAACGCCCTGGACCGTTTGTTGGACACATCAATACTCCGGGGATATTCCGCCCGATTGCACAGGACCGGGTCGAAAAAATGATGCGGCGGCCGTTGCCGGCGCTGGCGCTGGCCGAGGAGGTGCATGAACTGGGCGGCATCTGTATTCGCACGCATACCTTCACCCCGCCTCACCTGCTGCACTGGATGGGTGCGACCGAGGCGTGGAGCGATGCGGCGCTGGGCCGTTGCGGCGATCTGATGGATGTGGATACGCCGGCGTCGGAACTGCTCTACTTCGCCGCGCTGAACCTGGGCAATCGTGCGGGAGTCAGCAGCTACACCGACTGCGCGCTGGGCCGGGTGCAGACCCTGTCGCCGGGCGACCGTCGTGTCTATGCAAAGTGCGGGCGGCTGGACTATCGGGAGATGGTGGTCGCCATGCGGGCCGGTCGGACCATGGCGACCAACGGCGGGCCGGTCTTTGCGTTTCTGGAGGTTGACGGCAAAGAGCCGGGTGAGATTGTCCGTGTGCCCGCGGGAGGCAAGGTCCACTTTCGCGGCGTGGTGCGGAGCCTGGGACCATTGCTCCAGGCACAGACATTCGGGCCGGCGGGGATGATGCACAGCTTCAATGTCGCCGGACGCGGTGGAGAGGTTGTTCTGGAGCGGGAATTCTCCGCCGGCGAGGCGCCCGGCTGGTTTTTGTTGCGAGCCCAGGACCAGCGCGCCAACTGGGCGATGACCAGTCCGGTGTATGTCGTACCCACGGAGCCAAAGCCGGGTGAATCGCCCGCATCGGCGGTGTTGCTTGCCATCGCCAACCATACACGATTCATTCAGCTTCGTCGCGAGTTCTTCGCGCATCTCATGGTGACGGTCCGTCCGCCGGAGGGGCTTGTTGAGGTGAGGCTGTTGAAGGATGGCAAGCCGATGCGAATCTGGAAGCCGGCCGACGGCGACCGATGGGCCGACGGTCGGGTTCCCGTGACGGATATCTCGGGCGACTACGCGCCCGGCTGGGCGTGGCACAGGTTGGACGGCTCGGTTTGCCACTTCCAGGCGGACTGGCCGGTGAGCGAGAGTGGCTGGTACAGTCTGTCGGCGTTGACCAGTGAAGGGAGGGAAATCTACGGTGAGACGGTGCGGTTTGATGCGGCCAATACAGTGTCTCACGCGATCAGCTCGGCCCGTCTGGCTGGTCCCGGTACGACGCTGGATTGGTGTGGTTATGGCGAGGAGATGCCCTTGGCGGAGATTCGCAGTCCGTTCGAAGGCGACCATTGGTGGTATCCGGTCAACACCGCATGGCGGATGAAGGCGCGGTTTATGGACAAGCCAAGGGATGCCGCCGGCGGAAAGCAGGATCTGCTGAATCGCCTGATCGGCGGCAAGTGAGAAGCCCTGATGCCGTTCGTATTGGCACATCGCTTGGAGAGTTGTATGAACAAACAGGCAATTGGGTGTGTTGTCGCGGTCTTGTCGATGCTGGCGGCGCTGGGCTGTGGGAGCCAATCCGCCGTCCCCGCCACTCGGCCGGTCGAGCCGATGTTGCAACGATGGGAATACCGGCAGATTTCGATGGGCGTGGCCGTTCGGATGGTCTTGTACGCGCCGGACGAGGATACGGCATTCAACGCCGCGAAGGAGGCTTATGCGCGGGTGGCGGCGGTGAACGAGGCGGCCAGTGATTACAAGCTCGATTCCGAACTGATGCGGTTGTGCAAGAGAGCCGGACAGGGCCCGGTGAAGGTGGGCGAGGACCTGTACACTTTGCTTGAGAAGTCGGAGGAGGTGTCGCGCATTTCGCA
>CAYSSA010000098.1:0-2609 GCA_964433485.1 uncultured Tepidisphaeraceae bacterium
CCCGGCTGCATCCGCAGGACCGCGAGCGGGTTGCCCGGGTCTATGCGGAATACAGCCAGGCCACGCGCGGCCCTGGCTACACGGCGCTCAACTCCAATCCCGACGCCGGCCTGTTCCGCCTGCCTCCCGGCGAACAGAACGGCATCGTCTATTTCGGCGCCATCCGCATCATCGACAACGGCGGCGCCGTCAACGTCAGCGTCGCCAACAAACTGGAGGAGCCCACCGACCCCGTCGCCTGGTATCGAGCTTCCAACTTCCGGCCCAACCTGTTCCCGACGAGCGTCGATCTTTTCGGCATGCTGTCCTCAAGCGTGCCACTTGCCCGCCCCGGCAGCGATCCCCTCCAGTTCACCTCCGCCTCCGACCAACTCGCCTGGCTGAACATCTATCGCTTCGGCAACAAGATCACCGATTACTCGCTGGATCAACCCTCGCGCTTCACCCCGTCGCTTGCCGTCTACGACGACGCCGGCGCTGTGCGACCTGAACTCTATTATTCCATCTATGATTCGCTCTGGCGACAGGTCGGCACTCGCATCGAGCGGCCCGGTGTCAGCCAGATCCTTTCCGCAGAGCGCCAGTCCTTCCGGGCACTTTCGCTGAGCGATGCGGCCGCTCTGGCGCGAGGTTTCACCGTCTCCAGTCCGGTCATCTCGTCGGAAGTCGAGAAGCGGCTCTATCCGACCGTTCATACTCTCGTCTGGCGCGCCTCCGGCATGGGGCGGGTCTCGCTTTACCAGACCACCCCCTATGCCCCCGGCGAAATGGACGAGTGGTTCAGCGACAATTTCTGGTATGGCAACGCCGCCTATTACCGGGGATCCAACTCCGACTACTACTCCCGCCGCGCTCTCATGGTCGCCCGCAACGCCCTGGGGCAGTCGATCCCCAATCCGGCCGCTACGGTTGCGTCCGGCACAACCCTCACCTCGGGCTTCCCCGGCGCACCGGAAGAGGCGCTGGCACAGGATCCGGCCGTCAACCGCGGCCTGCCCGTCAAGGCATCCCTGAACACCGGGGATTTCCGTCAATTGTGGCGGGCCTACTGGCATGTCATGGCCGACCGTATCGAGCAGGCCGCCAACCCCACCGGCGATACCACGCCCTTCTCCCGAACCGCCACCGACGCATCGCAACTGTCCAAACCCTACGTCGGCATGGCGTTCGACGCCACCACCGGCAACGCCGCCTCTCCGGCCGAAGAACATGGCTGGCGAATGTTCCGGTCGAGTCTGCGCCCGGCCGGCAGCGCCGGCGACCTGCTCCATCCTTCGCAACAACTCCTGCTGCGCTCTGCCCTGGCGGCCGCCAATACGATGGAACTGCGCCAAGGCCCATTGAACACCAGTCTCACCGGGATTCGGAACTACCTCAACCTGGACCCCGACACGCGCCGTCAGATTCCTGACATCCCTCTCAAGACGATTTCCGGGAAAGCGATCACCGCCCGCATCTTCGGCAACAAGCCGCAGCCGTATATCGGCGAAGTTTACGTGAACAACGATGGCGCCCTGCGGGCGGTCTCCCGGCGCGAGGACCCGAACGATCCCAACTCCCGCATCATCTCGGTGGCGCCCTTCTATCAGAACAAAAACGGCTTCATCGCCATCACTCTGCACAACCCGCACACCACGACCGAACTGAACGGAGCGCTGGACATCGGCGGCTGGCAGCTCATTCTGGTCGATCGCTCCGCGGGAACCCCTGCCAATGCGACCGTGCTCTACACGTTTCCCACCACAAGCTCCAACGACAAGATCACGCGAGTCCCCGGCCAGGGGTTCCTCGTGATTTGGAACTACGCTGACGGCGGCAACCCAAACGACCTGAACAACCCCAAGCGATATCTGCCCGGCGATGTCAGCAACAACGACGGCTGGGAACCCAGGGACATCGCCAGCGCCGGCACGGGAATCGGCGTCAGCGTGCCACCGCCAACCATGCGGCATCGCATCAGTATCAACGACCCGGGCGTCACACGCGACCTCAGCGAGGCCATCGGACGCGAGATCATTCTCGTTCGGCCTCTCAGCAGCGCCGTCTCGCTCGGAAACACCGTCGATTGGACCCGGATCGTTCCCGTCGACTCCTTCGACCTCACCGGAATGCCCCCCATTCAGTCCAACCAGAATGACACCTTCACCGCCTGGATCTATCGTCGAAATTGCGCCATCACCGGCGCCGGGACGGCGGCCTACTCCCAATACAGGTGCGTCTATCCAGGGCGCTATGATGGCAGTCGGTCCGATCGTCGCCAACAGGGAACGCTGCACAGAACCTACGCGCGGAAAACCGACCAGGCAACCGGTTTCTATACCGGCGAGGTCGATGGCTCGGCCTGGCTCTCCGGCGACAACAAACACCCATTGCTTGGAAAGCCGGTGAACGCAGCGACATTCCCCGCCACCTATTCCCCGACCTTCAGCATTCCCATTGCTTCGATTGACTCGCCCGGCCCGTTCGGCAAAGGCAGGCCGGGCAACAGGCTCCAATATCCCTTTGGCGGTTTCGCCCGCTCCCTCGATGTCATGCAGGCGCCCTTCATCGGGGCCTATGTCATCCTGGATAACGGCGGCAATCTTGTTGAGGCAAACGCCATCACCATG
>CAYSSA010000098.1:2638-2904 GCA_964433485.1 uncultured Tepidisphaeraceae bacterium
GGACAACGACGACGGAACCGCGCCTCCAGGAGATGCCGAGCAGATTGGACGCATGGTCCCGCTCAAGCCCGCCGACGGGTTGGTCTATGGAAGCGATCCTCAGCCTACCGAGAAGCCCTGGCGCGACTACGGCACCAATCCGACGCACTGGCGCTATCGCTGGGCCATGAAAGCCCCGGAGTTCCTCTGTGTCGATCTGCCCGCGAAGGACTACCTGCCGGCGGCCACTGCCGTCGTCTGGAGCAACGCCGCCGTTGTCTCAGGAC
>CAYSSA010000098.1:2914-7923 GCA_964433485.1 uncultured Tepidisphaeraceae bacterium
AATGGCACTCCCGTCCTGAACTCGAACCTGGCAACCAACGCCAACACCAGCGACGAAAACCAGGTCGGCCTCGAAGGCCTCATCAACATCAACACCGCCCCGATTCCCGTGCTGGCGGCCATTCCCTTCAGCAATAACCGGGCTCAGAACGTCACCATCGCCCGCGCCATCGCCCGGTTCCGCGACGAGAACGACGGCACGGGCAAGCCCCACGGTCCCTTCCGCAGCATCTTCGAACTCTACCTCGTGGACGATGTGCGCAACTGGGAACGCAACAACATCTTTCGCAATGCCGTCGCACCCAGAGCCAACGAGGGCATGCTCATTCCTGCGCCGGGAACCACCGCAACCTATGGAATCCGAACCGACTTCAACGAGCGATACCTCTTCCTCAACCGCATCAGCAACATCGTCACCACCCGATCTGATTCCTTCACGGTCTATGTGCTCGTCCAAGGCTGGCGGAATGTCGGCACCGCCGTTCCAGATCTGGTTGCCGAGCGACGCATGTGCTTCCTCGTCGATCGCGCCGGCATCGGTGTCGGCAATCGCAAGCCTCGCATTACCAGCATCCCAATGGACTAGTTGCCAGCTTGGCCATGCACGGCCATGAAGGAATTCCTTCACGATGCGGCGTATTATTATATAATGTTATAAGTTATTGATATAAATAGACTTGTATTGGGTCGCAAGTTTTTATTTATTGCCGCGCCTTCAATTGACAATCGCGGTGTCGCATAGGTATAGTCGGCCCTCGGCTGATGAAACAGACCGGGATCGCACTAATCTCCGTTTTCGCGGCTCAGCGCCGTGGCGTACTTCCGGAGGTGGATTGGAGCCACCCCTCCGGAAGTCTTTTTTTGGGAAGGCTTTAGTGCACCATGATCGAGCAGGCTCCCCCCTCTGTGTCCGGCCAGTTCCTTGCCAGCGTCGCTGCCAACGAGCGGGTTTGCGATGAACATTTCCGGCTTGTCCTGCGCCTGCCGGGCTTCCCCGCGAGCCGACCAGGCCAGTTCATACAGATCGCCTGCCGCAATTCATCACCAGATCTTTTCGCCGATCGTGAATACGCGTGGTCGGAGTCCCAGATCCCTCGTCTTACCGGACCAGAACTCCTCGGACCTTTGGCCTTCCTGCGCCGGCCCTTCTCCCTCGCCGGCAGAATCGATCATGACAACGGCGTCGATTTGCACCTCATCCAGCGGGTCGTGGGCGTCGGAACCGACTGGCTGTCGCGTCTGACGTGCGGCGACATGGTGCAAGTGATTGGTCCGCTTGGGGTTGCATTCGACCCTCCACCCCCAAACGGCCTGGCACTCATGGTCGGAGGCGGGGTAGGAATCCCCCCGATGCTGTATCTGGCCAGCTGGCTTGTCGGCGTCGAGAAGATCGCGTTCTGCGGCGCTACAACCCGTCGACTGTTGGCGCTGGATGTTCGCGGTCAGGTTCCCGACGCGGACGGTGTCCCATGTCTATGCGCGGAGGAGTTTTCCCGTTGTGGCACGGCGGCGGTAATTACAACTGACGACGGCACTTGCGGCTACCGTGGATTTGTCACCCATGCCCTGGAACGTTATCTGAAAGCATTGCCGGCTGCCCGACGTGCGGCGACCGTCGTGTATACCTGCGGCCCGGAACCGATGATGCGGCGCGTTGCGGAACTGGCTGAGACCCACCAGGTGCAGTGCCAGGTAGCGGTTGAGCGGGCGATGGCCTGTGGAATGGGAACCTGCCAGAGTTGTGTTATCAAGGTCCGAAAGCCGAATCCCGCAACCCCGCCGCTGGCTGGCCGAGACTGGTGCTATCGTCTGGCTTGTACTGACGGCCCGGTGTTCCGAGGTTCCGACCTGCTTTGGTAGGGGTGTGAGCGGCCGGTTTTTGCCGATAAGGGGGCTATGGCAGCACGGTCGCGAGTCATTCGCGTGTGTTTTGTGACGGGAACGCGATCGGAGTTTGGGCTGATGAAGCCTGTGCTCCTGGCAATTCAGCGTCGGCGCGAATTGCAGCTTCAGATTGTCGGGACAGGCATGCATCTGGATCGTCGCCGGGGTTACACCTTGCGGCAGGTTGTTCGTGAAGGGTTCCGGGTTAACGCCACGGTTCCCTGGCCGGAGGGTTGGGACCTTGCGGAAGCCACTGGTCGGGCAGTGACCGGTCTGTCGCGTGTCTACAGCCGCCTTCGACCGGATGTGGTGCTGGTGGCGGGCGATCGCGTGGAGCCCTTTGCGGCCGCCGCGGCGGCGCACCTGTCACACCTTCTGGTGGCCCACGTGCATGGAGGCGACCGGGCCGTCGGACAGGTCGATGACTCGTTGCGTCATGCCATCACCAAGCTGGCGCACCTTCATTTTGCGGCGACAGCCGAAAGCGCCCGGCGGATTTTGCGGCTGGGAGAGGATCCACAGTGGGTATTCAACGTCGGATCGCCCGGAAATGACGGCATTGTTCAGGAGGCGGCCAGCGTATCCGAGATCCGCGAGCGGATTCCCGGGCTGGAGAAGCGCAGATACATCCTGTTGGTGTTGCATCCGGCGGAACCCGATTCGCGGGTGGA
Source organism: uncultured Tepidisphaeraceae bacterium (assembly GCA_964433485.1). Taxonomy (GTDB): domain Bacteria; phylum Planctomycetota; class Phycisphaerae; order Tepidisphaerales; family Tepidisphaeraceae; genus JANYKD01. The sequence continues at coordinate 5,469 of CAYSSA010000098.1, forward strand.
GCGCCGACGGGCGGAAGGTGTGCTGGCTGCCTGTCGTCAGACAGGCGTGGGGCGCATCGTCATCGTTTATCCCAACAACGATCCGGGATCGGCGGGCATCGTCGCGGCATGGGAACGGCACCGGGGTGATGAGGATCTCGTGCTGGAGCGGAATCTTCCGCGTTCGCTGTTCCTCGGATTGATGCGTGACGCGGCAATGCTGGTGGGCAACAGCTCGTCCGGGATCATCGAAGCGGCGAGTTTTGGAACGCCAGTTGTGGATATCGGACCCAGACAGATGGGACGCCAGGCGAGCGGAAATGTCCGGCATTGCTCGTATGATTCTGGCGAGATCGTGGAGGTTTGCCGACACATCTGGCGTGGGGGCAAGCCTTTAAGAAGCCGATGCCGAAACGTCTACGGGGAAGGCGGCGCCGGTGAACGGATGGCCGATATTATCGCGGGGCTTGCCAACGCCAGACCGGAGGTCAAGAAGCTCATTCGCTACTAACGTCGGGTGGACGGCGGAACGATAGTAATTACTGTAGAGCTGACCAAGAATGGATTCTTAAATGTTGAGGGAGGACCGATTGATGTCCGTTGCAATCGCCATGCCGCAGGTGTCCGCAAAAGAACTCGTCAAGCAGGTGAACAGCATCGGGACACTGCCTGAGGTGACGGCGAAGATCATCGCAATCGTGGAGGATCCGGCCAGTTCTCCGTCGGATTTGCACAAGGTCGTTTCGCACGACCCAGCGCTGGTGACGCGAGTTTTGAAGGTGGTCAACTCGGCGTTCTATGGCTTGCCGGGGCAGATTGCCTCGATCAATCGGGCGATCGTCTTGCTGGGGCTCAACGCGGTGAAGAACATCGCCGTGGCGGCCAGTCTGGGGCAACTGTTCCGCGGCGTGAAGGTCTGTGAGCAGTTCACCGCCAGGGATCTATGGACGCATTGCGTCAGTGTGGCGGTGGCGGCGTCGGATCTGGCGAAGTCCATGCGAATACCGCTGGTGGACGAGGCGTTTCTGGCGGGAATGGTGCATGACGTTGGATTGCTGGTGTCGCTGCAACTGCGGCCGGATCAGCTTCGTCAGATCTGCGAGCAGGCCATGGTCTGCTCAACTCCATTCTGCGAGTTGGAGCGTGAAATGGTGGGTGTGGATCACCAGCAACTCGGGCAGGCGCTATGCGATCTGTGGAAGTTCCCTCGGACCTGCCAGTTGGTGGCCGGGCATCATCACAAACCCTCCGCGCTGCCGGCTGATTCGCGTCTGCTGGTTACGCTGGTGGCGGTTGCGGATGTGCTCTGTTGCGAGGAGAGACGGGGCTTCAACCTGACGGCAAAGAACCAGTCGATTGCCGGGATCGACTTTGGCTCCGTGGGTTTGAGCGAGGCGAGCATCGCCCAGACACGGGAGAGGCTGCCCGATTTGATGAAGAACGCATCGGTTTTCCTGTAACATAACCAGCCAGTCAGGTCGTGATCACGGGATGCCGTGATCTGCTGCCGATTGGAAGGGCAACATTTCGTCGCCTTCGTCTCGGCGCCCGCGGTGGTCCGGCCTATTCTCTTTCGCCGCGCCTCTCGCTAGAATCCCCCGCTTTCATCGAAACGAGGTATTCATGAGCCTGGCGCAGACGGATCCGAGAATCGCAGAGCTGATTGCGGTCGAGCAGGACCGGCAGGAGAGCACGCTGGAATTGATCGCCAGCGAGAACCATGTCTCCAGGGCCGTCATGGAGGCCGCGGGGAGCTGCCTGACCAACAAATACGCAGAGGGGTATCCCAGCGGGCGGTATTACGGCGGTTGCGGCAATTACGACCAGGTTGAGAACATCGCCATTGATCGCGCCAAGCAGCTTTTCGGGTGCCAGTTCGCCAATGTTCAACCCCACTCGGGCGCCAACGCCAATCTCGCCGCGTTCATGGCCATGATGCAGCCGGGCGACCGGTATCTGTCGCTGGTGCTTTCCTCGGGCGGGCATCTGTCACACGGGATGAAGCTGAACACGTCGGCCATTTTCTACAAGCCGGACCACTACGAGTTGGATCCAAAGACCGAGACGATCGACTTTGACTCTGTCCGGCGCAAGGCGCTGGAAGTTCGGCCGAAGATGATCCTGTGCGGCTATTCAGCCTATCCGCGAATCATCGACTTCAGGAAGTTTCGCGAGATCTGCGATGAAGTCGGGGCGATGTTGTTCGCCGACATCGCGCACATCGCCGGGCTGGTGGCGACGGGCACGCACCCCTCGCCGTTCCCGTATGCGCATGTCGTCAGCACAACGACCCACAAGACTTTGCGCGGTCCGCGGGGCGGGCTGCTGTTGACCAACAGCGAGGAACTGTCCAAGGCCATCAACCGCAGTGTTTTCCCCGGCAGCCAGGGGGGGCCGCTGATGCACATCATCGCGGCCAAGGCGGTGGCGTTCGGCGAGGCGCTCAGGCCGGAGTTCAAGACCTATTGCCAGCAGG
>CAYSSA010000098.1:7941-8171 GCA_964433485.1 uncultured Tepidisphaeraceae bacterium
AGGGCTATCGACTCCAGTCCGGCGGCACCGACAATCACCTGATGCTGGTGGACCTGCGGGCGCGCAACGAAGCCTTCACGGGCGCCGACGCCGAAAAGGCGCTGGAGGCCGCCGGCATGATCGCCAACAAGAACGCCATCTACAACGATCCTCGTCCGCCGAAACTGACCAGTGGCGTGCGTCTGGGCACGCCGGCCGTGACCACGCGCGGACTGAAGGAAGCGGACATG
>CAYSSA010000098.1:8253-11101 GCA_964433485.1 uncultured Tepidisphaeraceae bacterium
GTAAGAAGTTTCCGATGCCGCATTGAAGGCGAATGGGGAATGCGGAATGGGGAATGCGGAATGGGGAATGCGGAATGGGGAATGCGGAATGCGGAATGCGGAATGCGGAATGCGGAATGCAGAATGAAATACAATGGGCATTATGGGTTATGGGCGATCTCACGATCTGCGGGCACGGACAACGCGATTTGCGCTGCAAGTCATTGATCTCTACCGTCGTATCCCGAGGACTGAACTCGGCGGCATTATCGGCAGGCAGTTTGTACGCTCCGGCACCTCGGTCGGCGCTCAGTACCGCGAGGCATGTCGGGCGAGGTCCGCGGCGGAGTTCGCGAGCAAGATTCAAAGTGCGATTCAGGAACTGGATGAAACGGGATACTGGTTGGAACTGCTGATTGAGTCGAAAGTCATGTCATCACCACACTGTCAACCTTTGGTTGCCGAAGTTGATGCCCTGACCCGAATACTGGTGACATCAGCCGCCACTGCCCAGAAACGGATGGCATCGAGAATGTAACCGTCTTCGACATTCTGCATTCATCATTCTGCATTCATCATTCATCATTCATCATTCATCATTCTGCATCGAATCCTCATGGCCAAAAACATCAAACCTCGTTCAACCGACTACTCACAGTGGTACCTGGATGTCATCAAGGCGGCGCAACTGGCGGACTATTCGCCTGTGAAGGGCTGCATGGTGATTCGTCCGGAGGGCTATGCCATCTGGGAGGCGATTCAGCGCGACCTGGACCGGCGATTCAAGGACACCGGGCATGTCAACGCCTACTTCCCGCTGCTGATACCGCAGTCGTTCCTGGCCAGGGAAGCCCAGCATGTCGAGGGCTTTGCCATGGAATGCGCGGTGGTTACGCACTCGCGGCTGCAGAAGGGCGAGGACGGCAGTCTGAAGCCGGCGTCGCCCATTGAGGAACCCCTGGTCATTCGCCCCACCAGCGAGACCATCATCGGTCATATGTATTCGCAGTGGATTCAGAGCTATCGCGACCTGCCGGTGCTCATCAACCAGTGGTGCAACGTGATGCGTTGGGAGATGCGCACTCGGCTGTTCCTGCGGACGGCCGAGTTTCTGTGGCAGGAAGGCCACACCGCTCACGAGACGGCCGAGGAGGCGCAGGAGGAAACGCTGAGGATGCTCGATGTCTACGCGGCCTTCGCCGAGGAGACGCTGGCGCTGCCGGTCATCAAAGGCTCCAAGACCGATGCCGAGAAATTCCCCGGCGCCGACACGACCTATTGCATCGAGGCGCTGATGCAGGATGGCAAGGCGCTTCAGGCCGGGACCAGCCACAACCTTGGCGTGAACTTCGCCAAGGCGTTTGACATCAAGTTCCTCGGCCGCGACCAGCAGCAGCATCCCTGTTATACCACCAGTTGGGGCGTCAGCACGCGGCTGATTGGCGCCACCATCATGGCTCACAGCGACGATGAAGGGCTCATTCTTCCGCCGCGCGTGGCGCCGATTCTGCTGTCCATCGTGCCCATCTTCAAGACGCCGGAGGAGGAGGCCAAGGTTCGGGCTTTCATCGACAAATTGCTGGTCGGTCTGGTCGGCGAAGCTGAGACTGTCGGTGGAAGCCGGCGCATGAGCAAGGACGGGGTGGCCGGGTATATTTTCGACCGCCAGACGCATCAGCGGGTGGTGGTCGACTGGCGCGACGCCCGTCCGGGCGACAAGCAGTATCACTGGGAGCAGCGTGGCGTGCCTTTGCGGATCGAAGTCGGCCCGCGCGATGTGGACGGCAACTGCTTTGTGCTCAAGCAGCGGCTGGACAGGTCAAAGGCCGTTGTTCAGATTGGTGAAGCCACTGCCGCGTGGCTGTCGGCCAAGCTGAGCGACGCGCAGGCCGCGATGTTGGAGAAGGCCCGCAGGTATCGTGACGAGAACATCCGTTCGGCGACGACTTATGATGAGTTGAAGTCGCTGCTGGCGGAAAAGGGCGGCTTTGTGCGCTGCCATTTCGAGCCCAACCGCGAGATTGAGGCGAAGATCAAGGAAGAGACCAAGGGCACGGTGCGCTGCATCCCCTTCGACCAGCCGGCCGGGCCTGGCAAGTGTATTTACAGCGGCAAGGAAACCCGCGTGCAGGTGCTGTTCGCACAGGCATATTGACTGTGGACAGCGCGTAACATTGACAGGCCATGCACGGACCTCTGCGGTACATTTTGTTTGGGGCGCACCCGTTCTGGTGCAAGGTGACATTGCCCCATCTCGAGAACGTGGGAAAGGCCACTTGCGCCGCCATCGTGGACCCGGACCGCCAGCGGTTGGAAATGGCCGCGGCTCGCCTGGAGGTCTCGAGGGATCGGACCTTCACCGATCCGCTCAAGGCCCTGCAGGAAACCACGGCCAACTTCGCGGTCATCACGACTCCGGGCGAACAGCACGAGAAGTACGTGGAGATGTGCCTGACGTTCGACCTGCACATGCTGGTCGAGCCGCCGCTGGCGGATTCGATGAGGTCCGCCGCCCGCATCTATCGCCGGGTGCGGGACGTGGGCAAGCGATTTGTTGTCGCATCGGCCGCCGCGCTCGAGCAGGACAAGCAGACGCTGCTTCAGTCGCTGCGGACACGTGACGTGGGCCGGATCAGTCACGTGGCGGTGCGTTTTGCGCAGAATTTCCGCAAGCTCAATTCCTGGAGCGCGCACCGGCACATGATGCGGCATCCGCTGCTTCTGGAGGCGGCAATGCAGCATTTTGATCTGTTCCGGATGGCCTGCGGGGCCAACGCCCGGACGGTGTTCGCCCAGTCCTGGAACACGTTGTGGGGCGAGTTCAAGGGCGATACGTCGGCGCTGGGGGCGTTTGAGCGGGAGATCGGCG
>CAYSSA010000098.1:11139-16965 GCA_964433485.1 uncultured Tepidisphaeraceae bacterium
GTCGAACCATCCATGGGGTTTTGAGCAGGTTCGGGCTGAATGCGAGAAGGCGTCGGTGCAGCTTGACAACCGGCAACTGCAGGTCACCACGGGCGAAGCCCTGGATCGGCCGAGAAGCGAGGATGTGCCGCTGCTTGAGGGGCAGTGCTTCGGGCACGCCTGGCTCGCCGAGCAGTTCTGCGACTGGTGTCGCAAGGGGCCGTTGCCTCCGACCCACCTGAAGGACCACATCCAGACCGTGGCCATGACGTTCGCGGCGATCGAGAGCGCCGAGACAGGTCGGGCGGTGGCCGTGCAGGAGTTTCTGGAACAGCACCTGTCCAACGCCAAGCGCGAGGTGCGGAGTGACAAGGCCGCGCAGGCGCGTGAGGGCGGGTCGGGCGGGGCTTCGCAGCTTCCGGGCGAGCTGCCTGTTTGAGCAAACGGCCGGCCGGGGGATCGTGCCTATGATGTTGTGTCCGCCCATCAGCCTCGCGGGCGCTGCACGCGGGCGTTGCGCGGCACCCTTGGTGGTTGTGTGGTTCTCCGTCTTGCCGCTTGGAATGAGTTGAATCCCGCGTTGAGTCGGGATAGCCTTGGAGAACCACCGCTGGGACGCCAGGGGCTTGTTCTGTGGCCCTGTATCAGGGAAGGATCGAGGATTCTCCATGCGTAAAGTGCTGATCTTCTCCGTGCTGCTGTTGCTGGGTCTGGTCGGTTCGCAGTGGCTTCCCGGAGCGGTTGGAGCCAGGTATGGTCATGTGGGCGATGTCATTCGCATCCTGACCATGACCGGGCTGTCCTTCATCATGATCCGGGTTGGCTTCGAATTTGACATCGACAAGTCGAATCTCAGGCAATATGGCTGGGACTACGTGGTTGCATTCACCGCGGCGAGTTTTCCGTGGATCTTTGTCACGGGCTATTTCGTGTTCATTCTGCTGCCGCAGGATGTGTGGGGAAGCCTGGCGGCATGGAAAGAGACTCTGCTGGCCGGACGATTTGCCGCGCCCACGTCCGCGGGGGTCTTGTTTTCGATGCTGGCCGCCGCCGGACTCGGTGCGACGTGGTTGTTCCACAAAGCCAGGGTTCTCGCCATCTTTGACGACCTCGACACGGTGCTGTTGATGATTCCGCTGAAGATGCTCATGGTCGGGCTGGCGTGGCAGTTGGGAGTGATCGTTGTCATCATGGGGGTGATGCTGGCGGCGGCGTATCTGCTGTTGCACAAGGTGCGCATCCCGTTGACGTGGCCCTGGATTCTGGCCTATGCGATCGGCATCGCAGTCGGCAGCGAGATCATTTACAAGGCATCGAAGATCATCGACGAGTCGGTGCCGATTCACATAGAGGTGCTGCTTCCGGCATTCGTTCTCGGTTGCATGATGGCCTATCCCCGCAGGCAGAACCAGTCGGGAAGCGGGGGAGACGACGAACCAGGAGATTTCCATGACGCACATGCGCTGTTGGAGACGCCTACGGAGCGTCGCGTGACGAGCATCGTTGCGGCGGCGTTCATGGTGCTTGTGGGGCTTTCCATGCCGGTGATTGTCGGCGGCGAAGCGGGCGGCAAAAGCGTCGCCGGCGCAGTGGAGACCTCGATGCATGGCGGCGGTTCGCCTTCGGCGGAGAGTGAAGCCGCGCAGATCGGCGTGTCGGATCGCATCGGCCGGGTCACGGCGGCGCAGCCCGCCATGGGGTGGGGCATGATGAGCGTCCATGTGGTGCTTGTCACGGTCATCTCGAACATCGGCAAGCTGTTTCCCGCTTTCTGCTATCGCAGGGAAGCGCACTGGCGCGAGCGGCTGGCCTGCGCCATCGGCATGTGGCCCCGCGGCGAGGTGGGCGCCGGAGTGCTGATTATCTCGATCAGCTACGGCATCGGCGGACCCATTGTGACGATCGCCATGCTCAGCCTTGCCCTCAATCTGTTGCTGACCGGCATCTTCATTTATGTCGTCATTCGCCTGACATCGCCGCTGCCTGCGTATGCTCAGCCATCGTAAGCCTCGGGATGCGGGGATCGTTCTTCGTTTCGGCATGGCAACGGGGGAGTGGTTGTTGTCGCCGCCAGCAGCACGCGAGCGCGGAGGAGTTGGGGCATTTGCCTCCGGTCCGCTTGCACGCTAAAACCTTCCCTCATGTCCGACCAGAAGATATCGCTTGAACAGGTCCGGCATGTGGCCCGGTTGGCGCGGCTTGCGATCTCGGAAGACAAGCTTGTGAGGTTCGCCGCGCAGCTCGAACCCATCCTCGAGTATGTGGCCAAGATCGGGCAGGTGGATACCACGGGCGTTGAACCCATGGCCCATGCCCTGCCCATTCACAATGTGCTGCGGGAGGATGTCGCCCGGCCGGGACTTTCGGTCGAGCAGGTGCTGCAAAACGCGCCGGATTCGGACGGTCCGTTCTTCAAGGTTCCCAAGGTGATCGGCGGTGAGGAAGACTCGGCCGGTTGAAGCTCTCCACAGGCAATCCCATGCTCAGTCCCGACACACTCATCGCCGCTCGCGAGGCCATTGGCTCGAAACAGGTTTCGTCGGTCCAGCTCGTCCGCGAGGCACTGGACCGCATTCATCGTCTTGACGGCAGGCTTCACGCTTTCAACAGCGTGTATTGCGACCGCGCCCTGCAGATGGCGAAGGAGGTTGACGCCGGCGCCCGCACCGGATCGCTGGCGGGGGTGCCCATCGCGATCAAGGACAACCTCTGCACCAGTTTCGGCCTGACGACATGCTCATCGCATATGCTGGCGAACTTCCGCGCTCCCTACGACGCGACGGTTGTTCGCAAGCTGGAGGCGGCCGGCGCCATCATTGTCGGCAAGACCAACCTCGACGAATTCGCGATGGGCTCGTCCACGGAGAACTCCGCCTTCGGGCCGACGTTCAATCCGTGGGATTCCAGTCGCGTGCCGGGTGGGTCGTCGGGCGGGTCGGCGGCGGCGCTGGCGGCCGGAATGTGTTGTGCCGCGGTCGGGTCCGACACGGGCGGCTCCATTCGCCAACCGGCCGCGTTCTGCGGGCTGGTCGGACTCAAGCCAACCTACGGCCGGGTATCCCGATATGGCCTGGTGGCGTATGCGTCATCACTCGATCAGATTGGCCCGTTCGGATGGGACTGCGCCGACGTGGCCCTGATGATGAACGTCCTTGCCGGCCACGATGAACTGGACTCAACCAGTGTGCCCGGCGACGTGCCCGATCATCTGGCGGATCTGGAAAAGCCCGTGGACAGGCTTCGCATCGGCGTTGTCAAGGAGTACTCGCACGCCTCCGGGATGGATCCACAGGTCGACTCGGCGATTGCCCGGGCGCTGGAGGTCTACCGCGACATGGGGGCGGAGATTGTCGAGGTCTCGCTGCCGCATGCCGAGTATGCCATCGCGGCCTACTATGTCATCGCGCCATGCGAGGCATCCAGCAATCTCGCCCGCTACGACGGCGTGCATTTCGGCCACCGAACCCGGCAGCCGGTGAAGGATATCGTCGAGCTGTTCAGCAGATCGCGGGCCGAAGGCTTTGGCGACGAGGTGCAGCGGCGGATCATGATCGGCACGTATGCCCTGTCGTCCGGTTATTACGATGCCTACTACGTGAGCGCGCTGAAGATGCGCTCGCTCATCCGGCGAGATTTTGACGAGGCATTCAGGCGATGCGATGCCATTGTCTGTCCCACCAGTCCCGTGCCTGCGTTCAAGGTCGGCGAGAAGAGCGGCGATCCCTTGCAGATGTATCTGATCGATGTGTTCACCGTCACCGCCAATATCGCGGCCATTCCAGGTCTGAGTCTGCCCTGTGGCCAAACGACCGACGCCCGGCCGCTTCCCATCGGCATGCAGTTGCTCGGGCCGGTTTTCTCGGAACCCTTGCTGCTGCGCATCGCCAGGATGTACGAAAAGGCCACGCCGTGGCATCGCCGGCGCCCGGCCCTGTAGGCCGCCGATGGTTCGGGACCGGCCAGGCGAACTCGGCTGAGAGATCGTTCGCCGGGTTGTGTGGTTTGTTTGTTCTGTGGAAGACTTGCGGCTCGAGGCACGGCTTTTTTCGAGTTGCGAGTCTTGCCATGAAGCGGCACTCCGGCCCCGGCCGCACTGCTGATGCCGATCACCACGGACTACGGCTTGGGCCGGGTGGTGGGCCGGACCTGTTCCTGCCAATCGAGAACCTGTCTGGCTTCCAGAAGTTTCGCCCGCAGGCGGTCGTAGGCGATGCGCTGCACGGAGGCGCCGGCGTCAATCGCCATGGCTGCGGCAGCGCCGGATGATTGGCCGAGAATCATGAACACCGGCTCCATGCGAATGGAACCGTAGGCGACATGACTGGCCGAAATGCAGATGGGAACCAGCAGATTCGCGCACTCAGACTCCCTGGGCACAATCGAACGATACGACACGGGATATGGTCTGGGCACCGCCACCTGCACGTCGCCCTCGTTGCGGACCTGTCCACCGACCACGATACGCCGGCAGTGATGCGAATCCATGCCGGAGCTGGCCAGTCCGACCGAATCCTCAACAACGAGTTTGCCCATGCAATTGTGCTCGGTCATGACGTAATCGGAGACCATTCGCCGGGCTTCGCGAACATAGAGTTGGTGAGGCCAGTGCCCGGTGGGAACAAACTCGCCGGGATCAAGCCCCCAGGCGTTGACCCTGTCGCGAAACGCCTTGGGGAGCCGTTCGTCGTTGGCCAGAAACCAGACCAGCCCCTGCTGATAGGCCAGATGTTCCTGGAAGATGTGTTCGCGGGTCATGTAGTCCGCGTTGGGCCATTGGTGGCTGTAGCCGATGAAGTCGGTGGAGAAAGCCCCTTCATTGTTGGAATCGCCCTGTCTGAGCTGGAGGGGGCCTTCGCCGTAGCCGAACTTCCAGTCTGCGCCGGGTTTCTTGAGCAGGTATCGCACCAGAAGCTCGTAGCGCGCCGGGTCATAATCCCGCGGCTTGCGGAAAGGCACTCGGTCGGCGGCGTTGCTCAGGCACATTCGGAAGTTGTAGGCCTGAACGGACTTGTCTCCCTCACCTTGAATGCCGGGCTCGTCCGGGGTTATTCCCCAAAGCAGCCCGGACTCAGCCCGGCCTTCCTCCTTGAACGGGTCCGTGGGGTAGATGAACTGGTGTTTGCTGCGGTGCTGAATGCCGTTGAGGGTCTCGCCGTAGATGGTGTTGGCCTCTCGCCCGACGTGATAGGAGACCCTGGCCATGGCCAGAAGATCGCCCTCGTAGGTGCAGTCGATGAACACGCGGGCCCGGACACGGTTGCCGTTCTCGAAACCGATCTCGTTGATCCGGTTCTCGGTCTTGAGCACGGACTTGAGGCGGTGTTCCTGGTAAACCGGCACGTGGGCCTGTTCGAGCATGGCGAGAAAAGTCTTCTCGGCCGCCGAAGGCTTGAAGTCATGGATCTTGCCGACGCGGGCGAAAAACTCCTGGGCGATGCCGCCAACACTGCGAATATTGCCTGCGTCGGTTGCGGTAAGGCCGGCCGACGGCATTCCGCCCACGTGTTTGTTGAAGACGAACATCGAAGCCGAACGTCCCATTCGCCGAGCCTGCACCGCCGCCGCGACTCCGGCGGGCGTTCCGCCGTAGACGCAGACATCGACATCGAACATCTGCGGCGGATCGGCGGGCGAAACCGGATAGTAGTAGTGCGGTTCGGCGGCGACAGTCCCGAGCGCGAGAGCGCAGAACAACACCAAGAAGATCGGACACCAGCGAAACATGCGTCACTCCGGGAGATTGGCGACATCGGCGGCCGTGTGCGGCCCGAGGCATCGCCGTCAGACCATCCTGACCTCGATGGCGCCCGGCCGGTCCGGCATCTCGCCATAGCCGGTCAGCCCGAT
>CAYSSA010000099.1:0-14885 GCA_964433485.1 uncultured Tepidisphaeraceae bacterium
CCGTTGGCCGGCAGCCCGCGCCGCTGGCCGCCAGGCCGGCCAAGGCTCCTGCTCAGGCCAAACCCGCGGCCGCCACGTCGGCCCAGCTACGACAGGAATGGAAGATGGGCGACCTGAAACTGACCCATGAGGCCATTGATGACGCCTCCTATCCACCGGACATCCGCCAGAGTGCCATCGAGGCCGTCGATTGGTTTCTGGGGCAGCAGGAATCGCTCCTGGCCGATGTGGACGCCAAACCCGAGAATGCTCCCAAGGCCCGGCAGAGCCGCGCGGCGCTCGAGGCGCAGTTCCGTCAGAAAATGGCCGTCATCTACAACAATCCGCAATTCAAGAGCGAACTGGATCGTCGCCTAGCCGCCCTGGACAAGGAAATGGACGACATGGCCGAGGGGGCCAACAAGCTCTTTGCCAAGCTCGATGCCTCGGGCATCACCCCGCAGCAGAAGGCCGAACTCAAGCCGTTGATTGCCTCGGCGTCCAAGCAACTCAAGGCCGTCAAGGACAAGTCCGGCAGCGCCTCGACCAAAGATGTCAAGGTGCGAGAAGAGGCCGTGCAGCAATTCCGCCAGGCCAAGGCCGCCATCAAGCAGAAGCTGACTGCGGAACAGAAGGAGAAGTTGAAGAAGAAGCAGGTGGACGACAACTGAACCGGCTCAATGGCGCGTGTTGGCGACCAGCACCGCCAGAAGATATGCGCAATATCCGCAGATGAGCCAGGGCGCCAGCCGCCAGTCGAAGCGAAGCCGGCCGCACGCGGCCGGCACATACAGCAGGGACAGAACCAGCAGCGCCAACGTGTCCAGCCGCCAGGCGACGCGCGGATAGACCACCACCGACCACGATGGCAGGCCATCCCAGCCTGCCGTCGACAACCCCGTTCCAGCCAGCAGGATGACCGCAGGCAGCAGAACGCACAAGTTCAGGAACACCACGCCCAGTTGCGATGTGAGCGGCGCCCAGATGCGTCCGCTGGCGGCAAGCTGCCACGATGTGTTGACGATCGGCATCGCCAGAACCACGCTGAGAATCGTCGTCCCCGTGGCGATGAACGGATAGCGGCGATCGAGCGACGCCATTTGCTCGGTTCCGCGAATCGCCAGCCAGGCGCCGGCCGCGCACAGTCCCAGGCACAGCAGCAGTTCCCCGCCTTTCCATGCCAGTCGTCGCGAGAGGCCCTCGCGGGCAATCGGCCGTGGCTCGTCCCCCGCGGGGGCGTCCACCCACAACAGCACAAGGAGCAGCCCCTGGGCCAGCAACAGCAGCGCGTCCCTGGGAAGCAAGTGTCCGCGCGCCCCCAGGGCGAAGACCAGGATCACGGGGATCGGCGCAAAAAGCCAGACGCGCTGCGCGAAGGGAGGAGCTCCGTCGTCGCGCCCGGCGATCAGCAGAAATCCCGTGACTCCCGACATTGCCGCCACCGCGGTGCCGAAGACCAGTGAGATCGCCAGGTCGGCGTGCTTCAGAATCGTGGCCGTCAACACCACGACGGCGATCGGCAGCCAGTGTCCCAGCGCCCGGCGAGTGACGTGCTCCCTGTTCTCCGGCGCCAACCCCCGGCTGTGCATCAGCACCGACGCCAGCATTGCGGCGCAACCCGACGACAGCGACAGCATCGCCGCCGTGGACGGACTCAGGGATGACGGATGCAGCGAGAGCATGTGGTCGGGCAGTTTGGCGGCGAATCGCCGCGTTGTCCAGTGAGCGTGCCGCTGATTGACAACCACGGAATGCCGCGATAGGTTCGAAAAACAGGCCGCGTGCGGCAGGAGGCGCGTATCGCCGCTTGGCGCCTGCGCCTCGATGGGCCGTTCCGCCACAATGCGAATGTGAGCAATGCAACCGTGAAGTCCGAGATACTTGAAAAGGCGCAGCGAATTCTGGGGCATGTGTTCAGCAATCAGAATCTGCTGAAGGAAGCCCTGACTCACGCTTCCATCGCCGACACGCGCCTGGCCAGCAACGAACGCATGGAGTTCCTTGGCGACGCCGTTCTCGACCTGATCATCTGCGAGGCCCTCTACCGGCGTTTTCCCCAGTACCAGGAAGGCGAACTGACCAAGATCAAGTCCGCCGTGGTCTCCCGTCGCACCTGCGCCGAAGTCTCCATCGAGACCGGACTGACTGACGTGCTCATCACCGGCAAGGGCGTCGGTTCCGGGGTCTCTCTTCCAAGCTCGTTGTCCGCGGCGGTCTACGAATCGGTGGTGGCGGCGGTCTACCTCGACGGCGGCTTTGAGGTCGTCAAGCAATACGTGCTGCGAACCATGGGACCCAAGATCGATTCCATCGCGGCATCCACCCACCAGCAGAACTACAAGGCCATTCTCCAGCAACACGCCCAGAAATACCTCGGCGCCACGCCCGTTTATGAGATGCTCGACGAGAAGGGCCCCGACCACAGCAAGTGCTTCGAGGTCTGCGTCAACATCGACGGCCGCCGGTTTTCAGGCGCGTGGGGCCCGAACAAAAAGATGGCCGAGCAGAAGGCCGCGCTGCTGGCGCTGGAGGAACTCGGCCTGATGGATGCGAGGGAAATCGACGACGCCATTCAGGACATGTCCGAGAACCCGCCCGAGTAGCTTTTCTATCCATCCTTGACCTTGCGCCGGTAATCCACCGGCGTCAGGCTCGTCTCCCGGCGGAATGCGTGGCTGAAACGTGATGCGCTGGCGTATCCGCTGGCCTCGGCGATCTTCGCCACCGACCAGTCCGTTTCCGACAGCAGTCGTCGCGCCCTTTCGATGTGCAGGCGCTGGATCTCGTCGTAGGGAGTCCGCCCCAGCACGGCCTTGAATCGCCTCTCCAGCCAGCTTCGCGAGATGGGCACTTCCATCAAGACGTCGTCCACGGTGATTCGCCGGTCCACATTGTCGCGAATGAACTTCAGGGCGGCCGTCACATCCGGGTCGTCCAGCAGCAGCAGATCCGTCGAGCCTCGCGGGGCCACCATCATCGGCGGCAGCAGCACCGGCGAAGGGCCCGAATCCTGTCCGTCCAGCAGTCGCCCGAGCATGATACCGGCCCGCCGTCCGATCTCTCGGGTCGGCGTGCGGATGCTGGTCAGTGCCGGGTGCGCGATGCGACATTGCAATTCATCGTCATCGACCCCCAGTACGGCCAGATCGCTCGGCACGGAAATCTCCGCGTCTCGACAGACCTCCGTCAAAGCGCGCCCCGCAAGGTCCATGTCTGCCATGATGCCCACCGGCTTCTCCAATCCCAGCAGCCACTTGCGCACACGCGCCTCGTGAGGCTCGTAGCGTTCGGAAACCAGCCGTTCGGGATCCAGTCGCAGCGATGGGCACTCAAAACCGTGGCGCGCCAATTCGGCGGTGAATCCAGACTGCCGCCGCTCGGTGAACCCCGAACGCACGTGACCATAGAAGGCAAAGTGGCGCAGTCCCCGTTCCATCAGGTGCTGCGCCGCCATGCGTCCGATGGCCTCGTCGTCCAGCCCCACGCGCGGCACGCTCGGCAGATTCAATTCGCCCGACACGTTCACCACCGGCACACCCATCGCCAGCACTTCCCTGGCCAGTTCCGGCATTTGCAGGAAGCCGATGATGCCCTTGGGCCCGAATTTCCTCAGCCGCCTCACTTCGCGCGCCTCCGGATCAAACACCCGGATCAACCACTGGTCGAGCGTATCGGCATAGTCATAGACGCCCTCGATGATTCCACGCCCATAGGTGTGCCAGCGATTCAGCAGCAGGGCAATGCGAATGCGATGGGGCATGATCGCCCCAACCTAGCATTTGTACGAATTTCGTCAATAGATTTACGAAATTTGGTATGGCCGCCCACTTCAACAGGCCGTATATTGTTCTAAGACAAGTCGATCACCCCGGTCGACTTCGAGCTCGCAAACTCACTCGCCGCCCACAAAGAGGCCATCTCCTTGTGGGCGGTTCCGCTTTATGGTTCACGGCGCTGCCACCAGCGGGCGGATATCGGCCGTGGCTCGTCCGCCTTTGGGCAGGCCCATCGTCTTGGCCGCGATCTTGTCCTGCAGCCGCATGATTCCTTCCAGCAGCGCTTCCGGCCGGGGAGGGCATCCGGGGACGTACACATCCACCGGCACGATCAGGTCCACGCCTTTGACCACGTTATAGCCCCACTTGAAATACGGCCCGCCGCCCACCGTGCATGCTCCCATGGCGATGACGTACTTCGGATCGGGCATCTGATGGTACAATCTCTTGACTCGAGATGCCATCTTGTAGTTAACCGTGCCCGCCACGATCATCAGGTCGGCCTGTCGCGGCGTAGCGCGAAACGCGCCGGCGCCGAAGCGGTCCAGGTCGTAGCGGGAAGCGCCCACCGCCATCATCTCGATGGCGCAGCAGGCCAGGCCGAAGGTCATCGGCCAGAGCGAGTTCTTCCTCGCCCAGTTCACCGCAAAGTCCAGGCTCGTGACGATCAGGCCTTCCTCAAACCGGTTCTCAATCCACGACATGCCGCCAGTCCTTTCAACCACCGGTCCCGCGGCGCGGACAACCAGGCCGAACACGCCGCGGCGACCTCAACCATGGATTGTACCGCCCAGCCGGCCACAGGCAATCAACCGGGCGAATGCTGCTCAGGGTACTCACACAGGGCCGTCCCATGCTCGGTCAATTCGATCGCCAGAGGGAGTTCCACCGGGCTCTTGCTTCCATTGTGTGCCTTCGCGCCTCCAAACCTCAGTCCCTTCGGCTCCGACAAAGTTCCGCTGGGTTGCCGGTGGATTCCGAGGGGGTGGAGTTGACGTGGAGGGCAGGCTTGTCCGATGATGCCCCATGCCATGAGGTTCATTTTTCTGGCACTGGCAATCACGATGGTCTTCTCGCCCTTGAGCCGGGGGCAGGCCGTTTCCGTCGGCACAACCGGACCGGCTTTCAGTACCCGGCCCGGACAGCGCCTTGAACGGGCGGGCGACGAGATCATGGTCTGCGGCCAGCTTTTTCACACCGGAACCAGGGTGGTTCTATGGACAGATCCCGGCGGATACGATGCCTACCGGGTCGAGAAGCGGTTTTCCAGGTGGGAAGATTCCGGCTGGCAGGCGACCACCAGAGCATCCACGGTTGCCCGCGAGCGGGATCCGGTGCGGTACAACCTCCGAGAATCGGTCCTGAGCGCAGAGGAGGTCGAACGCGTGCGCGGCGGCGGCTGGGATCTCGCCCTGTTGCAGGATCGCGTCGATCAGTTCGTCCTGCACTACGACGTCTGCGGCGTGTCGCGGGTCTGTTTCCAGGTCTTGCATGACAGCCGGTTTCTTTCGGTTCATTTCCTGCTCGACATTGACGGAACCATCTATCAGACGCTTGATCTCAAGGAACGCGCCTGGCATGCCACGACATCGAACTCGCGTTCGGTGGGAATCGAGATTGCCAACATGGGAGCCTATGCGGCCAATGACACCGATCCATTCAAGATGTGGTACGCAAAGGATGCCACGGGCAGGACGCGGATCATAATACCTTCGCGGCTGGGCGATGGCGGCGTGCTGACGCCGGATTTCGTCGGCCGGCCCGCACGTGACAGGCTGATCTGGGGAGAAATCCAGGGCAAACGACGACGCCAGTGGGACTTCACTCCCGAGCAGTACCACGCTCTGACGAGACTGACTGCGACGCTCTGTCTCGTGCTGCCCAGAATCCGTTGCGATTACCCCAGGGACGTGAATGGACGACTGATCACCCGGAAGCTGGATGACGCCGTGCTGGGCGAGTTCCGGGGTGTGCTGGGCCATTACCACATTCAGGCCGACAAACAGGATCCGGGCCCGGCATTCCAATGGGATCTGGTGATCAACGGCGCCCGCAAGCTCATGGTTGAGCCGTCCGTGCCGGTGAATCCGCCGCCGACCAGGCCCACTCCACCAGCTCCAGCGACCCTTCCGGTGACAACCGATAGGTCGCGTTCAGCGGAAGAGGCCAACACGCCCGACCGTGACCGACAGGAACTCCTGACGCCACAGGAAGGCCCAGCCTCTCGCCCAACGACCCGAATATCTCCGCCAGAGCCTCGTCTTCCGTGATCGTTGGTCGCAACGGGACCGTATTTCCGGGATTGGCAACATCGGCTACCTGCGGCACATCGTCCCTGCAGAGATGGAACGTCCCCAGGACGATCCCCGCGGCCCCATGCAGCGCGCCCGCCTGGGTCAGTTGGGTAATGCACCGATCCAGCCGATACCAGGGCTCCCCCACGTCTTCGAGAAACAGCAGCTTCCCCGCCGCATTGACCTGATAGGGTGTCCCGCAAAGTGAAGCCAACACCGTCAGATTGCCGCCGACAAGCCGGGCTTCAACCGCTCCCTTGGGTGGATTCGTCAGCCACCGCAGGCCGGTGAACACCACTGGCTCCGGCCGTCCGCACAACAGGCCGCACATCGCCCGCCACTCATCGGGATTGGCGCCAAAACCGGGCGAGGACGGCATTCCCGCATGCAGCGTGTCCCATCCCCATCGCTCGTGGACATACGCATGGAGGGCGCACACATCGGAGTATCCCACAAGCAGTCTCCTCCGGGGTGCGCCCAGCGTGCTTGTCAGAGCGTCGAGCATGGGCAACAGCCGCGCGGCTCCGTATCCGCCGCGGGCGGCCATGATGATGTCAATGTCGGAGAACCAGGCCCATCGCGAGAGACCCTCCAGCCGATGCTGGTCAGCGCCGGCAAAAGTGAACTGCACCGCGAAGGTGTGCGGGTGAATATCGCACGGAAATCCCTGGCCGCGCAGCAGCTCGATGCCGCGCATGAATTCGTGGCGAGCGACAGCGCTGGAAGGGGCGAAAAGTGCAATGCGAGGGTTCATGGGTTTACTCAATTTCTCTTGAAATACCGGCGGCGAGGGCCTTGGGCAACGGACATCGCGGGAAACGGGATACCGCTGGTCGTGCACGGCGTTTGCGTGATGGGGGCTTTTCAGGTACCAATACGGCCTCTTGAGTTCAAGGAGACTTCGTGGACGACCATCGCATTCTGCTTTCGGCTCGTGACATTCCCCAGAAGTGGTACAACGTGGCGGCAGACCTGCCCCAGCCCATCCCACCGCACCTGCATCCAGGCACCTGCAAGCCGCTCGGTCCGGACGACCTGCGCCCGCTGTTCCCCATGGGCCTGATCATGCAGGAAGTCAGCACCGAGCGCTGGATCGAAATCCCCGACCCCGTTCGCGAGAAGCTGGCCATCTGGCGGCCGACGCCGCTGATTCGCGCCAAATACCTCGAGGCCGCCCTCAAGACTCCCGCTCGCATCTACTACAAACACGAGGGCGTCTCGCCATCCGGTTCGCACAAGCCCAACACCGCCGTTGCCCAGGCCTACTACAACAAGGTCGAGGGCATCAAACGCATCGCCACCGAAACCGGCGCCGGGCAGTGGGGCTCTTCGCTGGCCTTCGCCTGCGACCTGTTCGGCCTGCAGTGCAAGGTGTACATGGTCAAGTGCTCTTATCACCAGAAGCCCTATCGTCGTTCGCTGATGAAGCTGTGGGGCGCCGATGTGGTGGCGTCGCCCTCCGCCGACACCAATTGCGGCCGCAAGATCCTGGCCGAAGATCCCAACTGTTCCGGCTCGCTGGGCATCGCAATTTCCGAAGCCGTGGAAGACGCGGCTACGCGAGAAGACACGCACTACTCGCTCGGCTCCGTGCTCAACCACGTTTGCATGCATCAGACGGTGGTCGGCCTGGAGGTGCAGCAGCAACTCAAGATCGCCGGTGAGAAGCCGGATGTGATTATCGGTTGCGCCGGCGGCGGCTCGAATATGGCCGGGATCATCCTCCCGTTTGTTCCGGAAGTCCTCAAGGGAACGGGCCCGAGGCTGCTGGCCGTCGAGCCGGCCGCATGTCCCTCGCTCACGCGCGGCCGATATGCCTACGACCTGGGCGACACTGTCGGCATGGCGCCGCTGGCCAAGATGTATACGCTGGGCCATCGCTTCATGCCCAAGGCGATTCACGCCGGCGGGCTGCGCTACCATGGCATGGCGCCTGTCATCTCGCTGCTGCGCCATATGGGGATTCTCGACGCCATCGCCTACAAACAGAACGAGGTCTTCGAGGCGGCCGTTGCCTTCGCTCGCGCGGAAGGCGTCTGCCCGGCGCCGGAAAGCGCCCACGCGATCAAGGCCGCCATCGATCTGGCCGTGCAGGCCAGGCATGCCAACAAGGAAATGTGCATTGTCTTCAACCTGTCCGGCCACGGACACTTTGATCTGGGCGCCTACGATCAGTACCTGGCCGGACAACTGGAGGATTACGACCTGCCGCAGTCGGATATTGCGGAAGGATTGGCCTCCGTGCCCGTGGTGGCGTAGGCCAAGCGGCTTATGAAATGCTGGCTCGCCAATATGGCGTGTGGTCTTGGCGACCCCCGAGCGGCTCAGTAGGTGCGCCCGAGGTACTCAACGATTGCCCGCCTGAGTTCAAGGGGATCGAACTGGCCGGTCTTGCGGTAGATGATCTTGCCGCCGGGGGCGACGAGGATCGTGTGCGGGACGGGTCCGGGCCACTGGCTGTCCAGCGCCTCGGCCAGTTTGTCCTTGTCGTTGCCGCTGAAGATATAGTTCGCACAGGACACCCGAAGCTCCTTCAGGCGCTCGAGGGCGCGGTCCTTCTTGTCGGGCGTGTCCATGCTGATCGTGATGGTTTCGAACGGCCGCCCACGATACATGCGGTTGATCGTGACCAGTTCCGGCATTTCGATCACGCACGGCCCGCACCATGTCGCCCAGACGTTAATCAGCCGCAGTTTCCTGGTGTCGTTCTGGACCAGCGACTTGACTCCGGCCGCATCGATGTCGGACAACGACACCGGTTCGGCGTCCCATTTGGCCAGAGACTTCTTCGCATCCTCACGTTTGTCGGACCACTTGGTGGAGCAGCCGAACACGCGGGTCTTTTCGACCGGCACGGGTTTGTCGGCCAGCAGCGCTTCGATCGCGTTGCGGGCGTCGTGCGATTTAACCTCTTTCACTTCCGAGTCGTCGATTCGTCCGACATAGCGCAACCTGCGCTCGGCGTCGAATATGAACACATGCGGAGTGGCGACCACGCCGAAGGCGCGTGAGACGATCTGGGTTTCGCCGTCGTAGAGATACGGGAACGCGAAGCCGCGATCCTTGGCGCGGATCTTCATTTCCTCCAGCGAATCGCCCAGGTCGGTATAGCCAAGCTCATCCAGGCGCACGGCCAGCGCGTCGTTGGGCGATATCGCCACCAGCGCCACGCCCTTATCCTTGTAGTCGTCGTAAAGCCGCATGATCCGCTTCTCATAGGCCTGCGCGGTCGGGCAGTGGTTGCAGGTAAATATCACCACGAGGACTTTCGCGGCCGCGAAATCCTTCAACGCGTGCATCTTGCCGTCCACTCCCGGCAGGTTGAAGTCCGGAGCGACGGCGCCGATGTCGAGCGTTCTGGGCGCGTCGGCGGCAAAGACAGTTGCGTTGAACAGCGAGATGGCGAGGATGAAAATGACACTCCGCATGGTGAGGATTCTCTCAGCAGGCTTATCCACGTGCAAGTCACCCCGTCGCCGCGACCTCGCAGAGGCAAGAGAACGCCCGGCCCCCCCCAACGGAAAGCGGCTCCGCCCCACGCCCGGCATCTTGTGTGCGGAAGATTCCCAAACGATAATTCACATACCCAGACCTTCTCGTATGGGTTTCGTGCATCTTGTCGACAGCAGGATCAGGAGGCGGATCATATGACGAAAATTGAAGAAACCTTTGCGAACGAGTTCCGGCATTCGGGCTTCGTACTGCCTGCCTCCAACGTAGAATTGCGACAGGGCGGCAAGATCATCGGCGCAGGGTGGGCGATCTGGTACTGCTTCGGGGAGGATGAATATGGTCAATACCTCGACTACTACGCCTCACACCGCATGACCAACGACCGGCACTGTCGCATCTATGCCGATGGCCGGACTGTGGACCTGCCTTCAATCAGAGGCATGTATGTAATCTCAGGAAGTGATCCGATGCAGCAGCGAGCCGAGTTTTGCGCCTGGAACGACACGGTATTGACGCTGTTGCGTGCCAAGGGATTTCGCATTGATGGAGATGAACCGGGCGGCGTTGTTATCAACATGCATTTGCGCACGGGCGGCAAGTCCAGCGAGTTGCTTGAACATCGCGATGCCGACGAATCCGCGCCCGACAGGTGAGCCGCGACGGGAGCATGCCGCGAAGCACATACGATGAAGGGACGACACTCTCTCAACTGCCCGCAGGACGATTTATCGACCGGCGATCCGGCGCACATTCGGCGACTCCACGGGCCGGGGCCATCCGTCTCACCGAGACCATCGACGAAAAGCAGGCCGGGAACCAGTTCTCCGCCCCGGACATTCCGGGCACTTTGGCGGAACTCGATAGTCTGTAGTCGCGGCCACCATCCAATTCCGCTTCCTGCCTACCTTTCCGTGCCCGGCAGCACCCGAGGCGTGGGGATCTGATAATAGCCCTGCGAGGCCGTGGCCACATCGTTGCGATAGATCGGATCGCGCATGAGGCAGACACGGCGGTCGGTGGCCGGAATGGTGGTGGTGTAGATGCGCAGTTCGCCGGTCACGCTGGTGATGATTTCCTCGCGCCAGTCGCCGAACAAATCGGCCACGGCGATCACCGTGCCTTCGATCTTCGGGCTGATCTCATTGCCCCGGTATTTCTGGATCTTTCCGCGCAGGATCAGCTCCCGTTGCGTGTCGGCGTCCCAATAGGCCGCCTTGGGGGCGAATCCCTCAAGTTTCTCCCGGCCGATAATGTTGCCCTTGCAGTCGTGGATCACTGAGTACAGGAAATCCTTCTTCTCATCCGTGTCAGCGCTGTAGCATTCGACACCCGGCGCGCCCGGATCGAGGTCGGCCACGAGCCCCTGTCCGTGAACGTGGCGCGTGGGCTGATCGTAGCCCCACAGGATCTTGCCCGTCGCCGCATCCACCATGCACATGCCGTTCGACTTCAGCTTGGACTCCATGCCATAGTAGATCTCCAAGCCCGGTCGTTGCGGATCGAGATCGCCGATATATACGTGGTCCGGGTGTCCCATGCGCGTGGACCAGAGCCCCACGCCGTTGTCATCGAGCACGGCCGAGCCGAGAATCACCTCATCGCGGCCATCGCCATCGATGTCGGCCGAGCGCAAACAATGCGCGCCCTGGCCGCGATAGGCCTTATCGGGTTCCTCGCTGTCCGACCACCGCCATAGCTCCCGGAGTTTGCCGCCGTGGAACTCGTACGCCTGCGACTTAATGGTGTTGTAAGTGCCGCGCTGCACGATCAGACAGGGAGTCCTGCCGTCGAGATACGCCATGCCGAGCTGGTTGCGGCAGTAGTAGTTGTAGTTGGGGAAACCTTCGCGGCTCGGCCAATCGAGCACGGCCAGTTGCTTCCCGGTCAGTCCGTCCATGATGGCCAGGTACTCCGGACCTGTGGTGACGTGGCCGTCGGGATCGCGCGGGTCGCCTTCGCCGGCCTTGCAGGCCAGTTCGGCCTTGCCGTCGCCATCAAAGTCATAAACAATATAAGGTGAATACCACATGCCTTGCTCGATGGACCAGCCCATGTCGTAGCGCCAGAGGAATTTGCCGTCGGACCGGTAGGCTTCGAGCTTGTAGGTGCCCTCGCTCTTCTTCCAATATTGCACATAGGGGTCCACGTTTGCCAGCGGTTGCTTGATGACAAAGTCATATGCCCCATCGCCGTCGAGGTCGGCGATGGCGACCTTCTGAAACGTGTGGTTGCCGTCGAGCCTGATCGAGATATAAGGCTGCGGCGATGCCGAACAGTTGGCCAACGCTTCCTCCGATGCCTCCTGTTCGCTTCCGCCGACGACCGGTCGAACGAAATAGCGGCATGCCGCACCGGGAGCTTTCTCGTCGATGAAATCCGTGGTTTTTTCGATTGCCCGATCCGTCAGTCGTGTCGGCCGGGCATCCCCCTCGACCCGCCGAAAGACATGGAACGCCACATCCTTCGGATCGGTGTCGAGCAGCCTCCAGCCGAGATAGACCCGCCCCTGGCCGAGGGGTCTGGCGATCAGACCCCGATTGAGCCGCTCGACGACGCGTTGGGCGGCGTAGCCCTGCACCGGCGGCTTCTTTGCCGGCTGAGAAACGGCCGTCAGACCAACTCCGCACACCAGTGATACGCTGAGAATTGTTGCTCGCACCATAATTTCCTCTCGACAGAACGTCGATCGCCGGAACTTGTCAGGCTATACAGCCGAGGGTGCCGGTGGTTGCCTGTACCCACGTCTCGTGTCACGAAACGGCAATTGCGTCTCGCGGAGCCGAAGCGTTTCTGGTATTCCTGTGAATGTCCCGTTGGAGACAGGCGTTTCACATGCCACAGCAGACACCTCCACATGTCGCGATGCGCCACCGGCGAGCGATCATCCTCATCGCCATGTTCCTGCTGGCGATGGTCTGCGTGGGCGTGTTCTGGCTCCGCCGCGACAGGACCGACTACAACCCTCCGGCCGGCGATGATGATAAGACCGCGTATTCGCAGTACGCCGGGTCGGCCAGTTGTCGCGAGTGCCACCGCAACACCTATGAGTTGTGGCGCCAGTCCAATCATGGGCTGGCCGAGCGGCCCATGGACCCGGAGATGGACGATGCGGCGTTTGCGTCGCGGTCTTTCAAACACGGAACGCAAAGCACGGAAATACGCAAGACCGGGGGGCGGTTCGAGGTGATCGCCGACGGTTTCGACGGGCGTCGCGAGGCATACCAGGCCCAGCGGGTCATCGGCAATCGCCCCCTGCGGCAGTACCTCGTGGCCGCGCCGGGCGGCCGCCTGCAGACGCTGGAAGCCTCCTACGACCCGGCGAAGGACCAGTGGTTCAACGTCTTCGGCGACGAAGACCGCAAACCGGGCGAATGGGGCCACTGGACCGGGCGGGGCATGAACTGGAACAACATGTGCGCGTCGTGCCACAACACACGAGTCCGCAAGAACTACGATATCGAGACCGACTCCTACGCCACCGCGATGGCCGAGCTGACCGTGGGGTGCGAGGCCTGTCACGGGCCGATGAAGAATCATGTCCTCTGGCAGCAGCGCCATGGATCGAAGAAGGCGGACCCGACACTGAGGAAGTTCACGCCCGATCGCTGGCTCGACACCTGCGGGTCGTGCCACGCCAGGCGGCGGGAACTCACCGGCGACTACGTGCCGGGCGACTCTTTCTTCAGCCACTATTCCCTGTCCATTCCCGATCACACGGATCTGTTCTATCCGGACGGCCAGGTGCGCGACGAGGATTACGAGTATACGTCGTTTCTCTCCAGCCGCATGAACCAGTCGAACGTGCGCTGCGTGAACTGCCACAACCCGCACACGGCCCGGCCCATCCTCGAGGGCAACACCCTGTGCATGTCCTGCCACAACGGCTCGTTCCCCAAGTCACCGAAGATCGACGCCGCGACGCATACGTTCCACAAGCCCGACAGCACGGGTTCGCTCTGCACGGAATGCCACATGCCGCAGACGGTCTACATGCAGCGACACTGGCGGCATGACCACGGCTTCACGATCCCCGACCCGCTGCTGACGAAGCACTTCGGGATTCCAAATGCTTGCAATCGTTGCCATAAGGACAAGGACGCGGACTGGGCTCTGGAGGCGTGCGACAAATGGTATGGGGTCCGGATGGACCGGCCCACGCGCCGACGCGCCCAAACCATCGCGCGCGGACGCCTTGGCCGCGAGGATGCACGCGAAGAACTGCTGAAAGTGCTGGCCGAGGAGCCGATCGCGCTGTGGCAGGCGTCGGCCGCGGCGCTGCTCGCACAGCATGTCGCCCGGCCGGAAGTGGTGACGGCTCTGGTCGGAGCGACGCGGCATCCCGATCCGCTGGTGCGGGAAATGGCGGCGCGGAGCCTCGAACCGCTGGCCGATTCCCAGACCGCGACGCTGGAACGGCTTCTGTCGGATCGGTTCCGCAATGTCCGGAATGCCGCCCAGTGGATCCTGCGGGCACGGATCTCCCCGGAATCCGCGCCGGGCCGCGAACTGCTGGCGTATTTGAGACTCAACAGCGACCAGCCCGGTGGGGCGATGGCGTTCGGCTTGTGGCACCTGGGCCGGCAGGAACCGACCGACGCCCGGCGCTGGTTCCTTCGCGCGGCCGACTGGGATCAGCACTCGGCCGCGCCGTATGACGCCCTGGCGGTGCTGAGCGCAATGGCGGGCGATTCGGCCGGATCATTGGCGTCAATGCGCAAGGCGGTCGAACTGGAGCCAAATCACGCGGAGTGGAGATACAAGCTGGGTCTTGCATACAACGAAGCCGGCGACCGGACCAGGACCATTGAATCTCTGGAGCAGGCCGTGAAACTGGATCCCAGACATGCCGCCGCCATGTACAATCTGGGGTTGGCCTATGAGGCGGCCGGGGACCGGGCCAGGGCGTTGCAGACCTTGCTGAAAGCCGAGACGCTGGAGCCGGGATCGCCGCGGGCCCCATACGCCATCGCGACCATCCTCGCACGCCTCCGGCAGACGCAACAAGCCCGCGAGGCCGCCCTTCGCGCTCTGCGGGCCGACCCGCGCTTCACCCCGGCACGCGAATTGCTTCAGTCTCTTGGTGACGGAGGGTAGCCTGAATCACCCGGGATGCGATTGGTGTCAACCCTCCGGCAAGAAGCCGGAAAGAGGAGGCTGGCGGGCGGTTGATTTCAATCGTCGCATGAATAATCCGTGCCGTTTGGTTCGGCGGGGAAGTTCGCCGGGACCGTTGAGGGCCGCGTCGAGGGGTGGTCTATTCGGGTCATATGGATTCCACCGGAAAAAGCGATGTGCCGCAGGCTTCCCGCGGAGTCGTAGTACCATCGCGAGGTTTGCCCCCAGCCACTGATCGTGACGTTCCAGCAGCGCATGGGTTCGACCT
>CAYSSA010000099.1:14916-16939 GCA_964433485.1 uncultured Tepidisphaeraceae bacterium
CATGTCAAAGGCGGGCTCGGCCAGCACCAGCAGCGGAATCGCCGAGGCCGAATCGACGATGCCGGGGATGGCCTCGGTCTCCAGGGCCATCTTCTCCAACGGGGCGGTTCCCAGTACGGCGGCAAGCAACCCACCCGGCACGGACCACGGCCGGATCGGGCTTTCGCCTTGGGCAACCAATCGATTGTTTTCGCCGACGGCCGACATGAGCACTCCACGCTCCGTTTTTGATTCCTGCGACAGCGCGGGGATCGCACCGGCTCGCAGCCTGCTCAGTTCGTAGTTCTTCCAGTCGGAGTCGATGGACCATTCCACGACTTCGCGTCCGCCGCCACCTGGCGCAGGCCACTGGTCGGTCGCCATTCTGCACCACGCGCCCTGATCGTTGACGCGACGCCGTACCTGCGTGCGCGAGGTCAGAAGCGAGCGTTCGTGGAACCATTGCCACAGTTCCTCGGAGGGCTGTTGTCCAAGCAGGTCCGGCGATTCGGCAGTCACGGACGCGACGGCCCGCGCTCCCGCGGCAAGCCATTCCGGCAGCGAAGCGGGCGGGGTGAAACGGATGGTCGGGGAGATCTCACGCCAGAGCCGGGCCGACTCGGCCTCGCCGGTGTTGGAGTGTGCCCAGCGAAACTCGACAATCAGTCCGCGGCCGTTTGGTCCGGCCTGGAAATAGGCGGTGGCGCCGAAAGCATGACCCGCGACCCTGGAGCACTGCCAGGTGTTTTCCTCCAGCCGGCGCACCGGTCCCGGAGCGAAGGCCGGATCGCGCAACAGCAGCCTGTGTCCCAGCGAGGCGCCGGTTTCACCGGGCAGCAGCCAACAGGGGGTGAAAGACACGGCCAGCCAGTCCGGCGACGTGAGGCTGAGCATGGTGCGGTCGAGGCGCAGTGGCGGCGGCGATGAGGGCTCGGCCAGTCCCGGCGGCACGCCGAGGAGGATATCCTCGGAAATCTCCACGGATCCGCGAAGCAATCGTGGACCGGCGACTTGTTCGAGGATGACGGATTCGCCGACCCGGCAAACCAACTCACGGTCCGAGTCGCTCGTTCCCGAGCCTTCGAGCTTGACCGTCACGGCCTGCCCCGTCGGCGTGACAACGGCGCCGAGCGTCAGTCGTCGCAGGATGGCCTGGCGGGAGGCGATGAGGATCATGCGGTCCTGCGACAGCAGCACTCCGGGCCAACCCCCGATGCGGAACTGGCGGCGAAGCGGCTGGCCGGTTGACTGCGCGAAGGCCATCGCCAGATCGCGAGGAGAAAGCTCCTCGGCGCGCACCAGATATTCCAGCGGCGAAACCGTCACCGGCACCTGCCGGCGCGACACTTCGAGCCTTCGGCCCGGCCTGCTTCGCGCGGCGGGTTCCTCAAAAACGATGGCATCGCCGATTCGACGTTCGGACCAGCCGTGCGGGCGTTTGACATGGAGCGGTCCCACTTGTTCCCACCCCAGCAGCTCCACTCGTACCCTGGCGATCACACGCTGCTGAACGATGCTCGCCAGCCCCATGGCGACGACCAGCAACCCCCAGCATGAGAGTTGCAGCCGCCACGATCGCCAGGATGGCACGGGCTTCCGTATCATGGGAGGCAATTGTACAGGAAGAGCGTTGGATCGCTGAATGGGTGTGGCCGGTCGGAAGGCCGCACCACAATGACCCAAGTCGTGAGGTAATCAGAACATGCCAGGCGCTGCCACCCCTCGTACACTGTGCCGGAACATCGAGTTGAAGGCGCGATGCATGGACCTCGACCGCGCACGCGCGCTCGTCCTCTCGCTCGAACTCCGCGGTCAGCACCGGATGTTGCAGACCGACACCTACTTCAACGTGCCGCATGGCCGACTCAAACTGCGGGAAATCGATGGATGTACGGCCGAACTGATCTGGTACGACCGGCCGGACCAACCCTTTGCTCGAGACAGCATCTACACCATCGCTTCCGTCAACGATCCTGCGGCCATGCTGCGGGTTCTGACCCGAGCCTGCGGGGTCCGCGTCAGGGTGAGCAAGAGACGAGAAGTG
>CAYSSA010000100.1:0-226 GCA_964433485.1 uncultured Tepidisphaeraceae bacterium
AGTTGACCTATGGCGTCGCCACGATTGCCGGCGGAGCCGTCGAGGTGGTAGGACCGGCCGCAGACGCCGGTGAAATATCCGGCCTTCTCGCGGAGCACTTCAGGGAAGGTGACTTCTTCACGAGCCAGCGGCGACGAAAACCGGGTGATGCGGGCGGCCACGGCCGAGCGGCCGGTGAGCAACGACGCCCGCGACGGTACGCACTGCGGCGCGGTGGTGAAAAAAC
>CAYSSA010000100.1:278-556 GCA_964433485.1 uncultured Tepidisphaeraceae bacterium
CTTGACGTTCGTATCGCCATAGCAGCCGACAAAGGGATAGCTGTGATCGTCGGAGAGCAGGAAGAGGATGTTGGGCCGAGATGGTTCGACCGCAGTCACCCTGGCGCCAGGAATACTCAACAGCAGGAGAACCAGAAACAAGAGAACTGCTTTCATGGTGATACCCTCAATTGGCGCCGGCCGTCGCGCCCGGGCGGCTGTGACCCTGCTGGCGAATTCGTTCCAGACGGGCGGACATGTCCTTGACCCGTTGCGGTTCTTTCGTGGCCAGGTCGTTG
>CAYSSA010000100.1:621-1442 GCA_964433485.1 uncultured Tepidisphaeraceae bacterium
GCCGCACCCTGCCGGCGTCCGGGCTTTTCGATCAGCGACCAGTTGCCTTCGCGGAGTGCCAGCGGGGCCTGGCCGTTGTTCTGCAGGACCAAGTGGTCGCGCGGAGGTTGCGCAGTCTTCTCACCGAGCAATGCAGGCAGGACATTGAAACTGTCGGGGCCGGCGTCGGTCGGGAGTTGCTGTCCGGTGAGTGCGGCAAATGTGGCCATGGCATCGATATGGCCCATCAACTGGTCGGAGACGCCGCCGGGTGCAATGCGGCCGGGCCAGCGCGCCAGGAACGGAATGCGATGGCCTCCCTCGTAGAGCGTGCCCTTGCTGCCGCGCAGTTTGCCATTGGGCGGTTGTCGGCCGTGCAGGTCGTTGGTGCCATCGTCGTAGGTGTTCTTGATCGCGCCGCCATTGTCGCTGGTGAAGATGACCAGGGTATTGGACGCGAGGTTGAGGCGATCCAATGCGGCCAGGACTTCGCCCACGGTCCAGTCGAGTTGGTGGATAACGTCGCCGCGCCAGCCGCATTCGCTTGTGCCGCGGAATCGCGGGTTTGGCACCATCGGTTCGTGGATGTCGTGCGGCGCGAGGTAGAGGAAGAACGGCCCGTCCTTGCTGGCCTCGATGAACTTCACGGCCTTGGAGGCCAGGGTGTCGGCGATGTTCTCATCCACCCAGTGCGCGGCCTTGCCGCCGGTCATGAAGCCGATGCGCGAAATGCCGTTGATGATGCTGTCCTTGTGACCGGGGCCTCCCTTGATCTTGAGGTTGACTCCCGAATCGGCACCGGTCGGCGCATCGCCGATCTTCTGGCCGAAACTCACTTGGAT
>CAYSSA010000100.1:1472-2145 GCA_964433485.1 uncultured Tepidisphaeraceae bacterium
AGCCGACAACGCCGTGGTTCTCGACGAAAACGCAGGGCACGCGGTCGCCGGTGGCCGGGATGAGGAAAGCATAGTCAAAGCCCAGTTCCAACGGGCCGGGCTTGATCTCTTTGTTGAAATCGGTTTTTGGAGGTTCGCCCAGACCCAGGTGCCATTTGCCCACGACCCCGGTGCGATAGCCGGCGGATTTGAGCACCGAAGCGACCGTCGCCGTTCCGGGCTTGATGAGTAATGGTTGATCGCCCGGTGCGATCCCGGTGCCCGGTTGGCGCCAGGCATAGCGGCCCGTGACGAAAGCGTATCGCGTCGGCGTACAGACGGAGGCCGTGGCGTGGGCGTCCGTGAAGCGCGTGCCTTCCTTGGCGAGGCGATCGAGATTGGGCGTCTTGACGGAATTAGCGCCGTAGCAGCCCAGGTCGCCGTAGCCGACATCATCGGCAAGGATGAAGATGATGTTGGGCCTGTCGGCGGCAAAGGCGGTTTGGAAGAAGCACAACAGACTGAAAATCACGATGGCACAGTTCAATGTCTTCAACCTGGACTCCTTTGGCTTGTTCCTGCAATCTGTTACGCGCGGACGGGTCATCCGTGGGAGGCTCGAATTCCCTGAATGCTTCCTGGCGACCAGATATACTGATCATGTTCGTCTATCCCGGAAACCGCAATATGCTTG
>CAYSSA010000100.1:2168-2435 GCA_964433485.1 uncultured Tepidisphaeraceae bacterium
ATTTGCGGGAGCCGCAGGTCGAGTCCAGTATATTTTCTGTTAGATTCGACGACCGGAATACGGCGGAGGTAGATAGGATAGCTGAACCTCGGGCGACGCCTGTTGCCCACGTCGCCACAAGTCCAAATCTTTCTGGAGGCAGCGGACATGTCCAAAACTCAATGGGGATCAATCCTTATTCTGTCGGTTGTCGTACTGATTTATTTCGTCGATCCGAGCGGCTTCCGGGCCGGCCGCCCGGCCCAATATCTTTTTCATCCTGACCTA
>CAYSSA010000100.1:2467-2704 GCA_964433485.1 uncultured Tepidisphaeraceae bacterium
GGAATTGAGTGACCTCATGACCACCTTCAAGAACATCGTGACGCTCGCCGGTCTGTTCACCACCCTTTGTTTTACCGGCTCGTTGAGGGCCGCCGAGCCCGCCACAGTTCGGCCCAACATCCTGCTCATTGTCTCCGATGATCATGGCTATGCCGACGTCGGTTTCCATGGTTGCAAAGACATTCCCACCCCGCACCTCGACCGCCTGGCCCGAGAGGGAGTCCTCTGTACCAGCGG
>CAYSSA010000100.1:2714-7232 GCA_964433485.1 uncultured Tepidisphaeraceae bacterium
TTCTGCAGCCCCCCCCGTGCGGGCATCATGACTGGACGCTACCAACAGCGATTCGGGCACGAGAACAATCCGTTCTACGATCCCAATGACCACCGCGAAGGCCTGCCGATGTCGGAGAAACTCCTCCCGGCGTACCTGCGCGATGCCGGCTACGTCACCGGCTGGATCGGCAAGTGGCACTTGGGGGCGGCGCCGGAGTTTCGGCCGATGAATCGCGGGTTCAGCGAGGGCTTCGGCTTCATTGGCGGCGGCCATCGCTACCAGAACTGGAAACCCAACCTCGCGGCGGAATACCAGGTTCCGATCGAGCGGAACGGCAAGCCGGTCGAAGTCACCGACCATCTCACGATCGCATTTGGAAAAGAAGCGGCCGCCTTTATCCAGCGGCATAAGGCGGAGCCGTGGTTCCTCTATCTGGCGTTCAACGCGCCTCACACGCCCAATGAGCCGACGCCGGAGCGGCTGGCGAAGTTCGCCTCCATCACCAACCCCAAACGCCGTGCTTATGCCGCCCAAGTGAGTTTGATGGATGATGCCATCGGCCAGACGCTCGATGCTCTGCGTGAGAGTGGCCAGGATCGTCGCACGCTGGTGTTCTTCTTCAGCGACAACGGCGGCCCGATCGGGGTCAATGGATCAAGTAATACGCCCCTCCGCGCTGGCAAAGGGTCGGTGTATGAAGGTGGCATTCGCGTGCCGTTCGTGGTGAGTTGGCCGGCCAAGTTTGCCGCGGGCAAGACCTACGATCAGCCCGTCGTCTCGTTGGATGTGTTCGCCACCTCTCTGGCCTGTGCCGGCGTGCCGATGCCGACGGACAAGAAGTACGACAGCGTGGATCTGATTCCGTTTCTCACGGACGAGAAGGCCGGCATACCGCATCGGCAACTGTTTTGGCGCAGCGCCCAACAGTTAGCCATGCGAGAACAACAGTCGAAACTGGTGCGGCACGCAAACCAGAAAGACGAACTTTACGACGTGCCTGCCGACATCAGCGAAGCCACTGATTTGGCCACGGCACAGAGCGGCGTCGCCAAGGCCCTAGGCACGACGCTGGATGCATGGAATAGAGAATTGGTGCCACCAGCGTTCCCCGGCCTTTCCGGCCGGAGAGCCGGCAACGCCACTGGTGGCAAGGCTGCGGGACGTAGTCCGGACTGAGGTCGAGTTGAGTCGGTCGGAGCGGACTCCCCCGGTTTGCCGCGTTTAACAGGAGTGGCAACATTGTGGTATCGGTGATGAGAAGGATGTTCTGACCATGTCCGCTGGCAAGAACGTGACCGCGCGGCAAATCAATCGGCGTCTTTTCCTCAAAGGGACTGTGGTGTCCACGGCCACCGCCGCCCTCGCGACGTTGCCTCGGCGAATATACGCCCAGAGCAGTCGCCAACCCGATCGCCCCAACATCCTTTTCTGCATCGGGGATGACTGGGGTTGGCCACACTGCGGGGCTCTGGGCGACAAGGTGGTGCGTACGCCCACCTTCGACCGTATCGCCCGCGAAGGGGTGCTCTTGTCGTTGTCGAGCGCGGAGGTATATACTGCCCCAGCACTGCCCGAGGATGATCCCCATGCCTTTGAAGGTCGGCGTAAAACCATGAAACGAGCCAAGGCGGTGCGCATGTCAGCGAAAACAGGCATCATCGAGGTGAAGAATGTTCTTCCCAACCGCCCCTCTCTCCTACCCCCACGCCCCCAGCCTCATCCACCTTCGACACCACGGAATCAAATTTCCTATCATCATGAAAAAGCTCTCAACACTTTCAGCCATCATACTGGCCTTCGGCCTGACTCTACTTGCCGCCTCCCCCTTGAAGGCCGAGCTATCGCGGGAAGAATTCCGCAACCCGCCCATCCAGGCGCGACCGTCTGCCTTCTGGTCTTGGCTCAATGGCCATGTCGATCGGAAGCAGATCACCCGGGAACTGGAGGAAATGAAGGCCAAGGGCATGCGCGGGGGGATCATCTGGGACGTCGGCGCTCTCATCGATCCGGATAAAATTATCCCTGCCGGACCCCGGCTTCTTGGCCCTGAGTCGCTGAAGAACATTCATCACACCATGGATGAAGCCCAACGCCTTGGACTTGAGCTCGGCGTCTTTGCCTCCAGCAGTTGGAATGCGGGTGGAACCTGGATCACGCCGGAGGACGGCAGCAAACAACTGCTCTGGAGTGAACTGGCGGTCCAGGGGCCATCCCAATTTTCCGGTCCTCTCCCGCTGCCCAAAAAAGTCTCGGAACGCCACCGGGACATTGCGATTCTGGCCGTGCCCGATCAATCCGACAAATCCATCGCTGCCACAAACACCGCCGTGCGACTGGACACCCATCTCGCCCAGGACGGGCGGCTGACCTGGTCGGTGCCCTTCGGCACCTGGCGCATCTTGCGTTTCGTGTGCGACAACACCGGGGAATTCCTCAATTGTCCGAGCCCGAATTCGAAAGGGCTTATCATCGATCACCTGAGCCGGCAAGCCACCGAGGCGCACTTCAAACATATGCTGGACACGATTTCCAAGGGGCGCGAAGGATTCGGACCCGTGAAGATCTTCGAGCTCGACAGTTATGAGGTCAAACCAGCAATCGACTGGACGCCCGATTTCATCAAGGCGTTTGTCGCGCACAACGGCTACGACCCCACTCCCTGGCTGCCGGTGCTCGCAGGCTGGACCGTCAGCAACAAGGAGTTGAGCGACCGCTTCCAGCATGACTACCACAAGATGGTCAGCGACTTAATCATCGAGAATCACTTTGCGCGAGCCCGCGTATTACTTAACGGACGGGGCATGGAGTTGCTCGCCGAAGCGGGCCACGGCGGATCTGCGCGCGTTGATCCGCTCAAGGCACTCGGTGCCGCGGACATCCCGATGGGCGAATTCTGGAACAACCGGAAGAACTGGGTCACCAAGGAAGCCGCCTGCGCGGCTCACATTTATGGCAAGCGCCTCGTCAACGCGGAGGCATTTACCGGCTGGCAAAACTGGCAGGATGGCCCGGCGGCTTACAAGCGGCTGCTCGACATTGCCCTGTGCGCCGGGCTCAACCAGGTCACCTTCCACACGTTTGCCCACAACCCGCCCGAGGCTGGGCTTCCCGGCTACGCCTACCATGCGGGAGAACATTTCAATGTCAACTCCACCTGGTGGAATCAAGCCGGGCCGATGATCGAGGATATGTCGCGTTGCTGCCATATGCTCCAGCAGGGGCTGTTCGTGGCGGACGTTTGCGCCTACTACGGGGACAATGCGCCGAATCTCGTGCCGGCGCGGCGCATCGCGCCGACCATCGAGCCGCTTTGGAGCAAGGACAAATGCGGCCATTGCGGCCGCCCCAAACCGGTCAACCTCGATTCGCTTGGTCATGAGTATGATTACGACTACATCAACGAGGACGTGATTCTCAACCGGATGAAATTTCAGGATGGCAAATTCCTTTTTCCGGACGGCATGAGCTACCGCCTGATGGTTTTGCCCGATCGGAAAACCATCTCACCGGCGGTGCTGAAACGGATTGCTGAGTTTGTAAAATCCGGTGCCACGGTCGTCGGCCCAAAACCGGAACGTTCCAACAGCCTGCGTGGTTATCCCGATTGCGACCGCGAAGTGAGGAAACTTGCGGCTCAAATATGGGGCGATTGCGACGGTGAGCGGGTTCGGACCAATCAATATGGCAAAGGCCGAGTGCTTTGGAATGTCCCCTTGACCACCGTGCTGGCCGATATGGGTGTTGCCCCAGACTTCTCCCCGGAAAATGTCAGTAACGCAGATCAGCACATCGACTACATTCACCGCGCTACGGCCAACGAGGACATCTACTTCGTATCAAACAGCTCCATGAACCGCGAAGT
This sequence comes from uncultured Tepidisphaeraceae bacterium, assembly GCA_964433485.1. GTDB lineage: Bacteria > Planctomycetota > Phycisphaerae > Tepidisphaerales > Tepidisphaeraceae > JANYKD01. Next base: position 6,559 of record CAYSSA010000100.1, read on the forward strand.
GGTCCGATGCCGGTTCCGCGTAGGTTGGGGACGAGTTCCGAGCCTGTGGCACGCGGAGAACGGCACCGTGACCCCCTGCCATGAGTATGAAACCAAAGACGGGTTCACACGTCTCACCCTCGACCTTGCGCCCGCTTCGTCGGTGTTCGTTGTCTTTGCGAAGGGGAAGGCTCCAGATCATCTCGTTGGCATCCAGCGGACCTCCGCGTCCAAGGCCGGTGCTTCGCCAGCAGACCGACCGGAGATTGAGGTCGTGGCGATGACCGGGGAAAAGGTCCAGGCCCAAGTGTGGCGTCCGGGCGAATATCAGTTCAAAGCCGCGAGCGGCCGCACCGGAAAGATGGTGATTGAGCAAGTTCCAGCCGACCAGATCATCGGAGGTCCGTGGCGTGTCACCTTTCCCAAAGATCGCGGGGCCCCGGACGAAATCACCATGAAGACCCTGACCGACTGGACCCAATTTCCCGATCCCGACGTGCAATACTTTTCGGGCGCCGCGACTTATCAGAAGGAGTTTGCGCTTCCCGACACGTTTGCCGGCGACTTGAACCCGGTCATCCTCGACCTTGGCTGTGTCAAGGAAGTCGCCGTGGTTCGCGTGAATGGACATGAGGCCGGGGTACTTTGGAAAACCCCTTACTGTCTGGACATCGCCCGATACGCCCACGCGGGTT
>CAYSSA010000100.1:7251-13850 GCA_964433485.1 uncultured Tepidisphaeraceae bacterium
GATCCACAGGCCGGTTTCGCCGTCACCGCGAACAACCGGATTGTCGGCGATGCACGTGGCGTCTCTAAAACAAAGTTCACGCGTACGAATATCGCCAACAAATTCAACGCCAACTCACCGCTGCTCTCGTCCGGCCTCCTCGGCCCCGTCTTGTTGAAATTCCCGGTTTTAGCCACATGCGATCTGAAATGATGAAGACAACACGACCTCGACAATTCTCTGCCGGCGTTACGGGGATCAAGTCCTTTGTAAATTTTCTATGAAGTTAAAACACTCAACTGGGCAGTCGTGATTTCGGTTCAATCCTGCTTGTCGCCGGTCTTGAGGTATTCCTTCGGCAGCGCGGCGTCCCACGCTTCCACTTTCGCAGAGAGCAGCTTGACGATGTCGGGATGTTGTGCCGCGACGCTTTTCGACTCGGCAGGATCCGCCGTAATATTGTACAACTCGACTTCGCCGCGCTTGCGTGATGGATGAACCAATTTCCATTGACCAACCCGCACCATGGAGTTGCTGGCTGTCGCACTCGCTTTCCAGAAAAGCGGCTTGGTGCGTACATGCGGGCCTTTGCCAAGCCATGCGGCGGACGTATCCTCGCCGTCAAAATCAGCGGCGTTGATTTCCACGCCTGCGATCGCGCAGAGCGTCGGCAGCCAGTCCACCCCGCTGATGATGGATTGCGTGTCCGTGCGGCTTGCGGGCACATGACCCGGCCAGCGCACGATCCAGGGCACGCGCACTCCTCCCTCCCAATGCGTGTGCTTGCCGCCGCGAAACGGACCGTTGCAGCCCATCATGTTGAAGCGCAGCCCTCCTTGGTCGATCTTGCCTATGTCCGCGCCCTGGTCGCTGCTAAAGACGACGATAGTGTTGTCCCGCAGGCCGAGTTCATCGAGCCGATTCAGCAATCGGCCCACGCCGTCGTCGAGCGATTCGACATCCGCGAGATAGCGGCGCATGCCGGCGTCCACGTCGCTGCCGGCTTTGCGCGCGTCTTTGAACTTGGCGAGCATCTGCGGGGGAAAATCGCTGTCGTTCACTTTCAGCCCGCTCCAGCGTTTCACCAGCGAGTCCGGGGGATTCACGGCATAGTGCGAGATGTGACCCCACACATTCACATAAAACGGGCCGTCTTTATGCTGCTCGATGAATTTGATAGCCGCGTCGTAAATGCCCGCGTCGCGCCCGCGCTCATCGCCGCGCCCCCGCCTTCGACGCCGATGGAATCAATGCCGTAAGTCCCTGGCTTGTTCACCGGGCCGATGTGCCATTTGCCGAAGTGCCCCGTGGCGTAGCCCTTCTTTTTCAGCAGCTCGGTGATCGTGACGCGGTTCGCAAAGCCGCCGTTCGCTGGGTAGGTCGGATACGTCGCCGGAAATTTCGAGGTCATCAGGCCCGTGCGCGCCGGGCAGCAGGTGCTGCCGGTGGCGTAGAACTGCAGGAAGCGAGTGCCGTCGCGCGCGAGGGAATCAATGTTCGGCGTACGCGAATACGGATGACCGTAGCAATGCAGATCGCCGCCGCCGAGATCGTCCGCGAGGAGGAAAACGATGTTGGGCGTTGCCGCGGCAGCACACGCCTGGGCACAGAGGAGCAGGTAGGTCATCATGGTGGTGAGGATTTGTTTCATGGTGTTCTTTTATTGTTTGGGAGCGGGAATGAGTTTTTCACCCGTAGCCGGGGCTTGGAGAGTCGGCTCGCCGTTGAGCAAGCCTTGCTTGACCAGAAACCGGTCGGCGGCAATGTCCCACAAATCGCCTTGGTCATTGGCGATATTGAGAACCAACCACAACTACTGTTTGTATTCTTCCGTTTCCATTAGTGTGACCGGTCCGAGCAGGCCGGAGGGCTGGGGCGGGCTGTTCTTGTTGTAAAAGCGGGCGGTGGTAAAGGTATATCGCCCGCTCGAGCTGCGATAGCCTTTCAAGAACCAATCCGGCCAGGCCAAGAGGGTTTCCCAGTCCTTCCATTTTGCGTCGAGGGGGAGCTGTTCGTCGCCGATCAGGCGGTTGACCCAGGTGTTGACGACCCGGATTTCAAGCTGGTTTGTTCCGGGTTTCAGGGCGCGGGTGACGTCCACCCGGTAGGGTGGTTTCCACGCGATGCCACAGTCTTGTCCGTTGAGCGTGACCTGGGCGATGGCCTCAACCCGTCCGAGATCCAGACTGACCCGGCGGTTCCGGTTCTGGATGCCGGGAACGGCCTGGGGAAAGTCGAAGACCTTTTGGTAGGTGGCAGTGCCGGAGTAGTATTTGACCAATGGATTCGGGTGCGCAGACCATGAATCCAGCCGGTCCAGGGTGAGGGTGTCCTTCGGTCCCCAGTTGGGGTCGAAGCTCAGACTCCAGGCACCCTCCATTTCCATGAGTGGTTTCCAAGGAGCAAACGGATTCAGCGACGACCGGTGGCCACTCGGTTTGTCACGGAAGACGACGAACCAACTTTGCGCGAGGTCGAATCGCAATGTCGCGCCGGCGCGGCCGTCTGGGAGCGGCGCTCCAGGGAGCGCATAAATATCCCCGGTCTCGGGATCCCACAACTCGGCGGTCTTCCCGGAAATCCGGAAGCTACACTGACGTTCTGTGGACGCCGGCTTGGTGTTGGCGATGAAATAGATGTCAGCCCCCTCGACCCTGCGGTGGATCCATTTCAGGTCATCGCCCTGAAAATCCGGCGCGAGTTTGTCCGAAGCGAAAAGCTCGCCCCAGCCTCCCTTGGGCAGCACCGGCCAGGATTGGGCGATATTTTTCACCTCTTGGTCCGACTCCGGATACCCCTCCAGGCCGGGTGTTCCGACAATGGGTGCTTGCGCGTAAACGCCAGCGCCTGCCCGCCGCAACTCGGCGACCTTGCGCGCGACCGGCAGCGTCAGTCGCCCCGAACCGGGCAGCACGAGGTAACGATAGCTGACTCCGCTGGGAAGGCGAATGAGTCCGTTCTCGACACTCATCCGCTGGATGATCTCCGCCGTACACAAGTCATAATCGTAACCCGGCGGGAGGCTGAACTGGATGTCATTGAAGTTCAGCGGCGCGCCCTCGTGGTAGAGGCAGGCGACGTCCACCACTCTCCGTCCCTGCTGGAGCAACAATTGGCAGCGTGCCACGTAGTCGAAGTAGGGTTTGCTGAACTCCCACCAGGTCTGCTGACGGTTGAAGTGCTGCCCCCACTTGCGATGCGTCAGGCCCGGCTTCATCAAGTCATAGGCTTGGTGTGCGGAAACATGAAAAATGTAGTGGCTGATACCGTTGCAAAATGCCTCGTCGCCCATGCCCTTGAGGAGATACGGGTGGTCAACCCAGCCACGGCTCCCGGTGAAAGCTTCGGCACCCACGCGCGGCTTCCCGTAGGTGTTGGCCACGGAGGCAATCCCTTTCATGGAGTTGTACCAGTAGTTTGAGAAGGTTGGGAACGGCTTCTGGTATTCCCGCTCCGTCCAGAACTCGGCGATCGGAAAATCGGCATGGCTCGCGTAGTCCAGGCTGTTCACGCACAGACGGCCGTACGGCTCATTGGAAAACCGAACGCCGTAAGGGGCGATCCGTTCCCGGAGCCGGTCGATGTAGTTGACCAGCGTCACCTCGCTGACCGTCCGGCGCAAATCCCAGAGAAAGCGTTCGGTTTGATCGGCGCTCTTGACGCAGTGCCCGGCGAGGACCGGCAGCCACGGGCGGATATCGTAGCCCCGCCTCTTGCGGAACTCCTCGGCAAAGCCCGCACTCCAGTTCTGGCCGCCGGCCTCCCAACTGTCGACATGGATGTATTGCAGCGTGCGCCCCGCCTTGTCCCTTGCCGCATCGAGGATTGGCTTGAGCTGGTGTTCAAAGTGCGCGTCGATTCCGCGCGTGTTCAGGCGGTCGCATTCAAGACCCACTGCCGCCTGAGGGCTTGGCCGGGTCATCTTGAAATTACTGGCGTAGCCGAGCCGAATGACAACCCAGTCACCCGCAGGTGCGTCCCAGCGGAGTTCCCCGTCTGCCCCGACCCGACCCGAAACATCGATTATTTCATTCGTTGGCAATGATACCAGGTTCTTCTGCTTGTCCAGCGGCGATAAGTCCGTCTGCGAACCAAGCCCGTTGCGAATTTTAATGTCTGAAATCACTGAATTCTTCTTGGCGGCAGGGATCGCGAAGGCGGCGATGTCGCGATAGGAATCGACTTCCTGGAGGGCTTTCATCACCACAGGGTTCATCTGCTGCCCAGGACGCAACCACGCCCGCTTGACCTCATCCTGGTAGTCGACCGCAGGTTTTGCCAGTCGAACAACCGCGCTTCGGCCGCCTGTGACGGGCGTCTCGTTCCAGACGATCTGCTGCATGGAAAGATCCGGGGTAATGTGTGGCCCGCCGCTGCTGTACCCGAAATCCACGGTCAGATCGAAGACCATCCCCAACCGGTTGGCCTCCGAGATGGCCCACTGCATCATCTCCTGCCATTCGCGACCGCCGCTCTCCACTGGGCCTTGGGGCGCCCAATTAGGGCCGCTGACCTCCATCCAGATCACGCCGCCGATTCCCACGCGCTTCATGGCCTCGAGATCCTTGGTGATACCCTCGCGGCTGATGTTGCCATTGATCCACAACCAATACACCCAAGGCTTGACGGAGTCGGGAGGAGATCTAAAAGATTCTTCCAGCGCTGGAGTCTCGGAGCAATAAAAGCCCAGACAGCCGATGAGCAATAGGACGGCGGTTCGGAGAAGTCGGCTGATGGTGTTGCCTCCGGCAATAATTTTGCGAAGCCCGGTTGCGGGTTGTGGCTTGGTTTCGGTCATGGCGACCCCTTCCATGATTGAGTTCATTGTTTGGGCTCTGTGATTTGTGTTTGGCTTGCCGCTCGTCCGCCGGCGGCAGGGCCGGCGAGTTCTAGGAACCGCGCGTGCATCGCGCGGACTCGGTCGGGTTCCTTCGATGCGAGGTTCGTGCTTTGTCGAAGATCTGTGGCGAGGTTGTAGAGTTGTTCCTTCGGCGCGCCGGGCTTGATCTGCCCGTGCTCGTCGATGTCGCTGTTGATGAACCCCATTTTGGCATACGGCAGGCCGAAGGGCCTCTCGGGCTCCGGCGCCGTGTAGCCCAGCGAACCCTGCTTTGGAAAGTAAATCCAGTCGCCCTGCCGCAGGACGATGCCCTTGGTGCCTTGCAGCAGGGCTTCGGTGCGTTTCGCTGGCGCGGTCGTCGGTTGGAGAAATGCGGCCAGTTCGCTGCCGCCGTCCGGGGAAGCCCCCGCGGGCAGCGTAATGCCGGCGGCTTCGGCGAGCGTGGCCATGAAATCCACCTGCACGAAGAACTCCTTCCGCACCGTGCCTGCGGGAATATGGTTCGGCCAGCGCGCGATGGAGGGGACGCGATGTCCGCCCTCCCACGCGTCGGTCTTCTGGCCGAGTAGTTCGCCATTGGTGCGATGCCCCGCCTTCATCGCGGTATTTTCGTATCGGCCGCCGTTGTCACTGGTGAATATAACCAAGGTGTCCCGCGCCAGCCCATTCTTCTCCAGGGCGTCGAGCACCAGCCCGGTACAGTGGTCGAGTTGCTGGGCATAATCGCCGTACAGTCCGGCCTTGCTCTTCTGCCGGAACTCCGGCGCCGGGTCGATCGGATTATGCACCGCGGCGAAAGCAAGGTACAGAAAGAATGGCTGACCGGGTTTCTGCTCTGCGAAATAGCGTGCCGCTTTGTCCGCCAGGATAAAATCAATCTGGTCATCCGGCCGCGCCGCCGCCGCCTTTGTGCCGCCGATCTGTTTGCCGTGCGCGCCAAACTGTTTGGAATGATCCACGCTGATCGGGTCTGCCGGATCGAGGCCGACCACCCAATGATCCCGCACAAACACCAGCGGCGGTTCGCTGTGCGTGCGCGGCGTGCCGAAGAAGGAATCAAAACCGATCTCCAGTGGGCCGGGTTTCAGTTCCTTGTTGTAATCCGGCTCGGGCTCGCGACCAAAACCATTGTGCCACTTGCCCAGGGCGGCGGTACGGTATCCCGCGGATTTCAGCAACGACGGGAGCGTGACTTGCCCCTCATGAAACATCAGCGGATACCCGCCTCTGAACTTCGCGTGAAAATAGTACGTTCCGCTGAGGATGGAGTACCGCGAGGGGATGCAAATCGCGCACGTGGAATGGGCGTCCGTGAAACGCACTCCCTGCCCGGCCAGCGTGTCAATGCGCGGCGTGGTGATCTTGGTTGCGCCGTAACAACTCAGGTCGTTGTAACCAAGATCATCGGCGACCATGAGGATGATGTTGGGGCGGTCGGCCGCGCGCGCGCTGTCATTGGCGGCCAACAGGAGCACGGCGGCAAAGAGTGCGAGGGTGTGTTTCATGGCGTTTTTCCAAAGCTTTGGATTTTCATTTGATGGGCTCGCTTGCCTGCACAGTGACCGGGCCGAGGAGATCGCCTATCGCCCAAGCCATACGGGGAGGAATCGGTGAGCAGGCCAACTATTTCACACTATTCCAGCGAAGCTTTCTCGCTCGCCTTATGCACGATGATTTTCACATCGTTCGCCTGCGGCAGCCCTGGAGTGCTGCGGCCGTCGGCCACGTATTTCTCCAGCAGTTTTGTCATTTGGGACACAATCTCCGGATGCTGATTGTA
>CAYSSA010000100.1:13870-15527 GCA_964433485.1 uncultured Tepidisphaeraceae bacterium
TATTCGTTCTTCCGTTCGCCGACATCCTTGCTCATGTCGTAAAGCTGCCCAGGCTCATCCGTGATGCCTCCTTTACTCCAGCCGCCGGAACCCTTGCACAGTTCCAACTTCCACTGGCCCTGACGAATGGCGAAGTTGCCCCTGATGGAATGATGCACCACCGCTTGGCGAACCGGCCCTGTTGCAGTCCCGAACAAAACGGGCAACATGCTGACACTGTCTTCGCCAGCGCTGTCCGGCAATTTGGCGCCGACGATCTCGGCGCAGGTGGCCATCAGGTCCGTGAGGCAGGTCAGTTGATCGGTGCGACCGCCGGCTTTGATCTTGCCGGGCCAGCGCGCGATGAACGGGATGCGGTGCCCGCCGTCCCAGATGTCCGCCTTGTAACTGCGTCGCAATTCGCTCGGGAAATGTCCCTTGCTCTCCAGTTCCTCGACCTTGGCAGCCGGGGAACAGCCGTTGTCGCTGGTGAAGATGACCAGCGTGTTGTTCGCGATACCGGCTTTATCGAGCGCCGCGAGCACTTCGCCCACGGCCCAGTCGGTCTCCATCACGAAGTCGCCGTAGTTGTTCAATCCGCTTTTGCCCTGCCACTCCCTGGTCGGCAAAATCGGCGTGTGCGGCGAGGTCAGCGGCAGATAGAGGAAGAACGGGGTTTGTTCCTTGGAACGTGCGGTGATGTATTCCGCAGCCTTCCGCGCCAGTGTCGGCAACACGTCCGCGGCATCGAAGCCCGGAGCCGCTGGGCCCATGCGTACCCACTTCTTTTGAGCCGTGGGGGCTTCGGTGAACCGGTCGTTCTCGATGAAGGCAAACGGTGGCATGTCCAACGAAGCGCTGATGCCAAAATAGGAATCAAAACCGCGCGTCGTCGGGCCATCACCAACCGGTGCCAGCGGATTCTTCTGGGCAATATCCATGCCAAGGTGCCACTTGCCGATGCAGGCCGTCGCGTAGCCGTGCTGCTTCAGGAAGGCCGGCACCGTGAGACGGGCCTTGTCGATGAGCGGGGCGCTGTAACCAGACAGCACGCCATTTTGAAGTTTCGTGCGCCAATTGTAGCGGCCGGTGAGGATCCCGTAGCGGGTCGGCGTGCAGACCGCGGAACTCGAATGCGCATCGGTGAAAATCATTCCACCGGAGGCCAGCCGGTCGAGATTCGGCGTCGCGATCTTGCTGCGTTCGCCGCCGAGGCATTTGACATCGCCATAGCCAAGATCATCGCAAAGGATGTAGAGGATGTTGGGTTTCTCCGCTGTGGCAGCAAAAGCCTGGGCACAGAGGAGCAGGCAGGCCGTCAGGGTTGTGAGGATTTGTTTCATGGTGTTCACTTATTCAAAATGGCGGGCTATTTCTGTGTTTCCTTCAGGAGCGATTTGGCTGCGGCGATTCGCCGTTCCAGATCGGCCGCGCGGAGGGCTTTGATCAGTTCGTTGTGCTCGTTGCGACTCAGCACGCCAGGAACGGCGGGTTTCTTCCCGGTTTGGTTTTCATACATGCTGGCGATGGACCAGTCGTCACTGCGCTGGGTTTCCAAGGGAATGTCCGTATGGTCTGTGGATTTGAGATTACCCAACGGATTCCGGCACCAGGCATAGCGGTAATGGACCGGCTCGGGAACCAGTGGGCTGGAGAGGATGATCACCTGCTTGTCAGA
>CAYSSA010000100.1:15551-16530 GCA_964433485.1 uncultured Tepidisphaeraceae bacterium
TCCTTGCCTTTTTCCAGGAACTTGGCGGTGGCCGGTTGGAACTTGCCGTCCTTGCCGGCGATGGCAAATCCCAGAATCGGGCCGTCATTGTAAGGCGCGGTATCTTCATCCGTGGTGAGCACGATCCTGCCGTTCTCCACCTGCATCGCTTTGATGGTCGGGGGCAGCCAGCGGATCTGTTTCATCCCATATTGCGTGGCCAAGGCCCAGCGGGCCATTCTCTCGCCCACCGGGATTTTGATCTGGGGATGATACCAGCTACGGCGCTGATCGAAACTGCTGGCATAGCCGATGTTCTTGTCACCGGCTTTCCGCAGGTCCAGGAAGGTCTTGTAATGCGCCTCGCGGATATAGGTTCCTTCATCAGGCATTTTCTCAAGATAGTTGTCCAGATCCTGCGGCTCGCCGTCGGTTTCCTGCGAGATGATGCCGAAGGGCATGTCCGGATCATTGAGGGCCGTCCGCCAAGCCTTGATCATCGGGGCAAAAACCTGATAGTATAGAACGTGTCCGTTGGGCTCCAGGGCATTGTTGTATCCCTGGTGCCAGATGGCACCCTTGACGGCCAGCCCGACCAGCGGCGCGATCATGCTGGCGTAGCAGTTGCCGGGACGGTTCATGTCTAGGGCCGGTCCAGGCCGAAGGTCGGATGGCGGTGTCAGACTGGAGACTTCCTGCCCTTTTCCCTTCATCTGCGCGAGCCGCTGATTGAACTGCTTCACTCGATCCGCCAGGTCATTTTGTGGGTTGAACTCGGCGACTTTCTGGTCCCATTCGGCCAGTTTGGCTTTGACCTCAGGCGTGTGGATTGACTTGAGCACCTCCAAAGGCGTCCAGGTTTCAAGACAGGTTCCTCCCCTGGAAACATTGACGATGCCGATGGGTATCTGTGTCGCCATGTGGATGCGGCGGGCGAAGACATAGCCGATGGCCGACATGCTGCGTACGGTCTCCGGCGAGCAGACATCCCAGTAACCTT
>CAYSSA010000100.1:16589-16871 GCA_964433485.1 uncultured Tepidisphaeraceae bacterium
GCGGGGAAAAGACGCCTTGGCGTCAGGGCCGTTCTGCTGGGGGACGTTCAAGAGGCGGATATTGGGAAAATCGCCGAAACCACTTCGAGATCGCCGTTGTCGACTTTGGGGATCTGGAACTCCATGTTGCTCTGGCCGCCCAGCACCCAGACATCGCCGATCAGAATGTTCTGTAGCGTCAGGGTTTTGTCCTTGCCTGTGACCACCATTTCCTGGGGCGCGGTGTTGGCAGGCATGGCGGGAAAAGTGACTTTCCATGATCGATCTTCAGCGGCTTTCGCC
>CAYSSA010000101.1:0-9807 GCA_964433485.1 uncultured Tepidisphaeraceae bacterium
GCCGCGCGGCGCCTTCTCGCCGCGGGCGTGCGCCTCCTCGATCGCGCGCTCCTTTTGTCCGGTTCCGAGGAGCATCGTGGCCAACTCGATGCGCGCGCCGGCGTCGGACGGCGACTGCTCGACGGCCTCCCGGAGACAGCCTATGGCCTGTTCCGTCCTGCCATGCGACTGATAGAAGCCGGCCAGCGCCGACCGCAGGGCGGCCGGCTGGTCCGCCAGACTCGCGCGAAGTTCCTCTACGGCCGCGTCGAGCTTGCCCTGGGCGGCCAGCGATTGCACGATCGCGCGTGTAAGGCCCGCATCACCGGGATTGAGCGTCTTGGCGCGGCGATAGCACGCGAGGGCCTCGTCGTGCCTGCCCTGGGCAGCCAAAGCGTCGCCCAAGCCACTATGGGCGGCGTGGAATTGGGGGCGTCGCTTCAGCACGGCGCGATAATGAGCCTCGGCGTCGGCGGCCTTGCCCTGGCGAATCAGGACCTGGCCCAATGAACGCTCGGTCCAGCGGTGATGAGGCACAACCTCCAGCACCTTTTGCAGGTGCTCCGCAGCGGAGGGAATATCGCCCAGGAACATCAGTACATCGGCGTAGTTCTGATGCAATCGCCAGTCTTCAGGAGACCGTGCCAGGGCCGCCTCGCACAGTTCGCGCATGCGCTTTCCGTCGGCCGACTCGGCGCGACGGCGAACGGCCTCGAGTCGTCGCGCCGCGGCGACTTTGCGTTCGGCGTTATCGTACTGGTTGACAAACGGCGGCTTATGGTTCAGCGCGGCAATCGGTTCGGCCATCCGCAGTTCGCTCAGCGGCGTCAGGGCCAGCAGTTCGGCGCAACGCTCCCGCGTCAGCTCTCCCGCCGCCGGCGCAACCGACCTCAGCGCCGCGAGCGAGGACACCACCGCGGGCAGAACCGTCGCGGCCAGCAGGTGGTTGCCATCAAAGGTTAGATGCGCGTGCTCGTGAAACAACTCCTCGCCGACCAGGCCATGGGGCACGACGCGCCCGGAACGCCATTCCAGCTCGACGTCCGCAAGCGCCACGCCACGATCCTTGTTCGCCATGGCCACCTGGCGAATTGCCGCGTTGATGCGCGAATCGGCGCGGAATTGAATTGAGTCCAGATCGCGGGCCAGGTTCAAATGTGATTGGGCCTCGGCAAATTGTCCCGCAGCCAGCAGGCATCGGCCGAGACGGAAATGCAACTCCGCGTATTGATCGTCGATCTTCTCCGCGAGGCGAAACGCCTCGATGGCATCCGCGGTTCGGCCGGCCGCCTGGTGAGCGGCCGCCTGGGCGTAGAGCGAGTCGAAGTTCGCCCGCTCCGGCGCCGACAGATTCGGCCGATGCAGCGAACCGAACGGCGGACAATCCTTGACGTTGACGGCCACGGTACAGAGCACTGTCGCAGCGCCGGCGGCGCGCGCGGCCGCGAGAATGTCGGCGAGATTGTCGCGAAAGCGCTCGGCGACCTCGCGGCAACGCGGCTCGCTCGCAGCCGCCTGATGTTCGAGAAACGCCTTCATGTCCTGCGGGGCGCCGGCGTCTTTTGGTCCGGCGGCGCCTCGAATCCACTGTCCAAGGCGAAGCGATCGCAGCCACAAGTCCGCGCGCACGGCGGCAAGGCTGGGGAGATTCTCGCCGGGAGCAACGGTAGTGGGGCCGAAAAAGCCGCCGATCTCGTTGTTGCCGGCATAGATGAGGAGCAGGTCCGGCTGATAGGAGGCGCATTCGCGGGCGATGGGCAAAATGGCGTGCGAGTTGATGCCCATCATGGCGGTGTTGATGATCTCGAACCGGGATTGCGGATACCGCTCCCGCAGCATCACCTCCAACACCCTTGAGAAGCCGAAGGAAGGATCGGGCACGCCCAGCGCGGCCGACTCTCCCAGCACGAATATGCGGATGGTTCCCGGCGCCTTTTCCCGCCGCATCACGAAGGGATAAGGTTCGGGGGCGGTGGTTGGGGAGGTGAAGCGCCAGGCGAATTTCTCGTTGCCTACGACGGATTGACCATCCGGCGCAGGCACAAAGTAGCGCGTATCGTATCCCGCTCCCGCCAGACGCAGCAGAAGTTCGATGGCCGCAACAAGAAGGACCGGCGACCCCAGCGCCAGTGCGAACCGGAGGATCCAGGTCCGCAGGCGTCGCCGCGGACGGTCGGCGCAGTCTGGCGACGCAACGCTTGTCCGCGCGGCTTCTTCGGCGACACCGCGGTCGCCTCGATCAGCTTCCATCATAGCGCATCCTCGCTTGGGGACGACAGACCCTCGTCCACCGCTGGATGTGAGGCCGCCGCCCGCTCAGACATGAGCCGCTTCAGAACGCGGCAAGGGCGACGTGGGTCGGTCCGACCGTCAGGACCGGCCACCGCTCTTTAGATATTTGCCACAAAGCCGGCCAGAAGCAAGAGGAAGCCTGGGGCGGCCGCCGGGGCTGTCGTTGTTGAGCATTCGCCATCGGAGCGTCAACAACAGCGGTCGCGGATCTGTCCCTGGCGCGAGAATGGCCTTGGCCGCACCGTCTGGCCCTCCTGAGCCGCCGCAGGCAATGCCGACCCATGGAGCATTTTGACGCCGCTCCCTCGGGCTTGCGCAGTCCAAGCCGGTTATGCGCGCAATTCGGCAAATCGTTCCAGAAACTGCTTCTCGGCGGAGGCCGAGTCGGGCAAGGGTTCGATACGTTGCGGCAACGGGTGGACGGCCAGGCCCCATGGAGCGGGCGGCGACCGCATCAGGTCGCGACATTCCGTCGCCAGCAGCACATCGTCGTAAAGGCGCACTTGCTCCGGCATCGGCCAGGACAATCCGAAATGCTCGACGATTGTCCGCAACAGCCGATCCTCGATCCGCGAGAATTCCGGCAGGCAATGTTTCACCGGGCGAGGCAGATCGCCCACATAGGCCTCGGCCGCATCATGGAGGAGTCCCCACATCGCATGTCGCCGATCCACGGCCCGCGAAACGCGCACACAGTGTTCGGCCACGGAATAAAAAACCCCGCAGTGCCCGTTGAAGCGGCACTGCAGGGATAGACTGTGCGCGATATCGGCGATGTCGATGTCGGAGGGTCTGGGCTCGGCGGGATAGAACTGGCGACCGGTATAGGTCTGAATCCAAGACATGTCGCCATGATCCCTTCGGCACACGGCATTGCCCGTCCAGCGCCGCCAGCGCGGCATGACGTGCGCTGCGATCCGCCAAAACCTCCGGCTCTTGATCAGCGATAGAACTCGATGACCATGTTCATGTTGACTTCGAACGGAACATCTTCCGGCGTGGGCACATTGAGTATCTTCGCGGTGAGCTGGGCGGGATTGAACTCGATCCAGGCGGGCACGGTGTGGCCCGCGTTCTGTTCCATGTTCTCGCGCAGGAGCTTGTGGCTCTTTTCGCGGAAAGTGATCACTTGCCCCGGCTCCACAATGTAGGAGGCGATGTCGGTCTTCTTGCCATCGACGATGACATGGCCATGGGCGACGAGTTGGCGGCAGGCCCAGATGGTCTTGCCAACGCCGAGACGGCGGATGACATTGTCAAGTCGGCGCTCCAGCAGAGTGATGAGCGTGTTGCCGGTGTTGCCCTTGGATTGCTTGGCAATTGTAAGGAACCGGCGGAACTGCCCCTCCTGCACGCCATAGTGATAGCGGAGCTTCTGCTTTTCCGTGAGACGAACGCCGTATTCGGTGTTGCGTCGGCCGCGATAACCGTGCATGCCGGGAATGGTCAATTCCTTGGCGGTGTGCTTGTTGATGTCGGCAATGGGAACGCCAACCCGACGAGACAACTTGACCTTGGGGCCGAGATAACGAGACATGAGGTGCTTTCCACGGGCAACAATGCCCGCTCAAAACTCGTGCGGCACCCGTACGCTGCCGGAAGGCTCCCGGCTCAAAACACGCGGGCGGCTTACGCACACTTACCCCCGGCCATGGTTTCGAGGCATGGCCGCGGAAGGAGGAAAGTATAATCAGACCCGGCCAAATTGCAATCGAGCATATTCGTCGAGGAATTGGGAATTGCTCAGCGATTCTGCCTTTCCATGATTGCGAAATGTGTCGGCGTGCCGACAACATGGCTGGGAAATCCCAGCCACCAGGCTCAAGCAGTCGGCCGGCGACAATGACGCTGGTTTCCTGCCGGATATTGATGAAGCTCTCTTCCAAAGGATGCGGGTTTTCCCTAATATTCCGCTCAACCAAACGGAAGGAAAACGATGAAAATTCTCGTCGCAGACAAACTCGCGGAAGAAGGTCTTGAGTTCATCAAGCAATCCGGCATGGCCTACGACGTCAAGGTCGGGCTGAAGGAACCTGAGTTGGCAGCCGAAGTGCCCAATTATGAGGGTCTGGTTGTCCGCTCGGGCGCTAAAGTCACGGCCAAGGTACTGGAAAATCCGGGTAAGCTCCGGGTGATCGCCCGTGCGGGCGTTGGCGTGGACAATATTGACCTTCCGTCGGCGACGGCCAAGGGCATTCTGGTTTTGAACACGGCGGCGGCCTCGACGCTCTCGACGGCCGAGCATGCCTGGGCGCTGCTGATGTCGCTCGCCCGCAGGATTCCGGGGGCCGACGCACACGTGCGCACGGGACCGGCCAAATGGGAGAAGACCAAGTACGAAGGCACGCAACTGGCGGGCAAGACGATCGGCGTGGTGGGCCTGGGGCGCATCGGGCAGACGGTGGCGTCGCGCGCTCTGGCGTTTGAGATGAGCGTGCTGGGATTCGACCCGTTCGTGTCGACGCCGACGGTGCTGGATGGGCGCGTGAAGGTGATCCGCGACTTTGACGAATTCCTGTCGCAACTGGACATCATCACCTTCCATGTTCCCGGCGGCGAGAGCACCAAGCACCTGCTCAACCGCGACCGTCTGTTCAACAAGTGCAAGAAGAACCTGCTGGTCATCAATGATGCGCGAGGCGAAGTGGTGGATGAGTTTGCCCTGGCCGATGCCCTGAAGGAAGGCAAGATTGCCGGCGCGGGAATCGACGTCTACGCCAAGGAGCCCCCGCCAAGCGACCACCCGTTGTTCAGCGCCCCCAACAGCGTGCTGACGCCGCACCTCGGCGCCAGCACCGAGGAGGCGCAGAACGCCGTGTCGGTGCAGGCGTGCGAAGCCGTGGTGGCCTACCTCAAGACCGGCGAAATCCGCGGCGCGGTCAACGCCGGAGGCATCAAGCTCGACCTGCCGGCCGACGAAATTCCCTTTGTCGATCTGGCCCGACGCATGGGCATGCTGCTGTCCGGGCTCTGCACTTCCGGCATCAAGGCCATTACCATACGCGGCTCGGGCCAGCGCACCCAGAAAAATCTCGGCACGCTCGCCCGGCTTGCAGCGGCGGAAGTGCTGCGTCCGCATCTGACCACGCCGGTGAACGTGATCAACGTCGAGCACACGGCCAAGGAACGGGGGATCGACCTGGTCAAGGTTCCCGAGAACGCGCCCCCGGCCGGACTGGTCGGTGACATCCTGGGCGTCCGCGTGGAGACCGCCGACGGCAACAGCCATCGCATTCTGGGCACGGTCTATGCCGACGGCCTGCCGCGGCTGCTGCGGCTGGATAACTACTCGATGGACATGATCCCCGAAGGCAACATGGTGATCATCCAGAACAAGGACATGCCCGGAGTCATCGGCTTTGTGGGCACTACGTTCGGCAACGCGAATGTCAACATTGCCGACATGGTGATCAGCCGGGATTTCGCGTCCGACGGCACGGCCACGGCGCTGATGGTCATCAAGACCGACAGCCAGCCGACCAGCGAGCTGTTGACGGCGCTGAAGGCAAAGCCGAATATCCTGCATGTCGTTTCTGTGGCCGTGCCGCCGCGAAACAAATAGCAGCACACGTACCGCCTGTGGCCGCGATCGGTGTCGCGAGGTGTGCGTCACGATCACCGATCGCGGCTGCGGCGTTTGGTAGCTTGTCGGCCGTGGTGAGAATGGCGGTTTGGAGCTAAGATGTCGGCCTATGGGCAGTCTGAGCTATCGAACAGCAGGTGAATCACACGGACCGTCGCTGGTGGCATTCGTGGAAGGCATGCCGGCGGGCGTGCCCGTGGATCTGGGCCTCATAAACGCTGAATTGCGTCGTCGCCAGGGCGGCTATGGCCGGGGCGCCCGCCAGAAGATCGAAACGGACACGGCGGGGATTCTCTCGGGTGTCCGTCGTGGCAGGACCATCGGTTCGCCCATCGTTCTCCAGATCGTGAATCGTGACTCGCGGATCGACGACGCGCCGGAGATGAATCGGCCGCGGCCGGGGCACGCCGACCTGGCCGGATCAATCAAGTGGCTGACCACAGACTGTCGTGAGACGCTGGAGCGGGCGTCGGCTCGGGAGACCGCCGCCCGGGTTGCGGCCGGGGCCTTGGCGCGATGCCTGCTTCGAGAATTCTCCATTGACGTGTTCGGCTACGTGCTGGCAATTGGAGGTGTATCGGCCGACGTGGATTTTTCCTTTCCACTGGATCAGCTTCGGGCGGCGCGCGATGAAGGGGATCTGTTCGCCGACTGGGTGGCGTGTCCGGATAAGGTGGCGGCCGAACGTATGCGCGAGGCAATCCGTCTGGCCAAAACGCAATCGGATACCCTGGGCGGGATTCTGGAAACGCGTGTGTTCGGATGCCCGCCGGGCCTTGGATCATCGACGCAATACGACTTGAAGCTCGACGCCCGGCTGGCCATGGCGGTGATGGGCATCCAGGCATTCAAGGCTGTGGAAATCGGGCTGGGCTCGCGGAGCGCGGACCTGCCGGGATCGAAAGTCCACGATGAGATTGGCTACGATCCCGCCAAGCGCGACTCGGCCACCCTTGGATTCGTGCGCCATACCAACAATGCCGGCGGCCTGGAAGGCGGCATAACCAACGGTCAGCCGGTCATCGTGCGCGGCTACAAGAAGCCGATTCCAACGCTTGGTCCGCAGATGGCGCTGGAGTCGGTGGATCTCAAGAGCCGGGAATCATCCCGGGCCGCCTACGAGCGTTCGGATGTCTGTGCGGTGCCCGCGGCCAGCGTAGTCATGGAGAACGTGGTTGCATTCGAGATCGCCCGTGCTCTGGTCGAGAAATTCGCCGGTGACAGCCTGCCCGAAATGAGGGCGAATTATGCGAACTACATGGAGATGGCGAGGCGGTTGTGAGTGGTAGTCGGTAGTCGGCAATGAGCGGCCACATGATGTCAATCCAAACGCTGCACAAAGGCAAGTACGTTTCCTTCGTCAAGCGAGGCAACTGGGAGTACGCATCTCGCAACGGCTTGACCGGCATTATTGCGATTCTGGCGGTGACACCGGAGAACAAGGTGGTGCTGGTCGAGCAGTTTCGCCCGCCGGTGAACAAACGGGTGATCGAGATTCCGGCGGGTCTGGCGGGCGATCTGCCCGGCAGCGAAGGGGAGGATCTTTCCATCGCGGCCACGCGCGAACTGGAAGAAGAGACCGGCTATCGCGCAGCCAAGATGGAAATGCTGACCAGCGGCGCCGCATCGGCCGGGATTTGCGATGAGATCATCACGCTTTACCGGGCCAGTGGCCTGGTCAAGGTCGGCGCCGGCGGCGGCGACGAGCACGAGGATATCGAGGTGCATGAAGTGCCCGTGGGGGAGGTGGAACAGTTCCTGGCCGCAAAACACCATGCCGGAGTGATCGTTGATTTGAAGGTGTACTCGGCGCTGTATTTTCTGTGATCAGCCATGCGATTTCTCGTCACTGCCGGAAATACCCGCCAGCCCATCGATCGCGTTCGCGACTGGGGCAATATCTTCACCGGTAACACCGGCTATGCCATCGCCCGCGCCCTGACGGAACTGGGCACGGTGGATCTGCTGAGCAGCAACCGCACTCATCTGTCCGAGATTGAGGCCAGCGCTAACCATCGGCTCTCGGGGAGAGGCTTTGGAACCCATGCGGAATTGAAGGCACTGCTTGACCTGGCCATGGCTCAACGCGGGTATCATGCTATCTTTATGACCGCCGCCGTGGCGGACTACACGCCCGATGGCGCCTATACCATTCTGGATCGAGAGTGTCTGAATGATGGCGTGACAGAGAAATGGACGGTTCGAAACGTCCAGGCTGGAAAGGTCAAGAGCAGTTATGGCCGCATCGCGATAGCGGGAAAGCGCACGGAAAAGCTGGTTGATCTTTTTCGTAAGTATTGGAAATTCAATGGGATGCTGGTGAAATTCAAACTGGAAGTCGGTTTGGATATGGACGAACTGCTCAAAATCGGAGAAGATAGTCGTCTCGCCAGTGGGGCCGACTATCTTGTGGCCAACACGCTGGAAATGGTCAACGGAACGAAACCAGGCGCGTATCTGCTTCGGACCGGCGGCCATGAATGGGTCGATCGGGATCGACTGCCCGCGAGGCTGGTGCAGCTTGTGCGGGAGCATTATCAAATGGTTGCGTAGGACGTAGCATAGGAGATTTTCAAATGTCCAATCGTTCGTGGAAGACTTTCGTTGCGGCACTCGGTGTTTCGGCCGTGCTCGCCATCGGCGGCGCAGCCCGGGCTGAAGACAGCGAACCGCTGGAGATCAAGATTCCCAAGCCGGCCTACAGCGGCACGCCCAAGCAGTTGCCGCCCGGCATAGGCAAGGTTGAGAAGCCCACCGGCAAGCCCCGTCCGCCGTTCCTGGCGCCAAAGGGCTGCAAGAACCTGGCGCTGAAGCGCCCGGTGACCAGTTCCGACCCCGAACCGATTATCGGCAAGCTCGAGCAGGTGACCGACGGCGACAAGGAAGGCGTCGAGGGTTCCTGGGTTGAACTCGGCCCGGGCAAGCAGTGGGTTCAGATCGACCTCGGCGTGCAGGCGCAGATTTACGCCATTGTCCTCTGGCACCACCATGGCGAACCGCGCGTCTACAAGGGCGTGGTGATCCAGGTTTCCGACGATGCAGATTTCATCAACAATGTGCAGACGGTGTTCAACAACGACCAGGACAACAGCGTGGGCCTGGGCATCGGCGAGAACCTTCAGTATTTCGAGAGCAATGAAGGCAAGCTGATGGACACCAAGGGAGTGAAAGGCCGCTATGTCCGGCT
Organism: uncultured Tepidisphaeraceae bacterium; assembly: GCA_964433485.1. Lineage (GTDB taxonomy): Bacteria > Planctomycetota > Phycisphaerae > Tepidisphaerales > Tepidisphaeraceae > JANYKD01. Next base: position 9,042 of record CAYSSA010000101.1, read on the forward strand.
CTGGAGCAAGGGCAACACGTCCGACGACCAGAACCACTACACGGAAGTCGAAGTGTACGGAATTCCCGTCGCGAAGTAATCGCGACATCTGGCCGGGTTTATTGAGCCGCGGATCCATCGGGTCCGCGGCTTTTTTTCTGGCTGCGTTCGCAGCGCCCCTGTGGACGTGGCGCCAAGGGTGTCAACAGACCATTCGGTGATGCGTAGCGTAGGAGGCGTCGCTTGCCAAGAGCAGCTTCGCGCCATCAAGGAGAACCAAGCATGTCCAACTTCAATCATCCGGAGTATGCACTGAGCCGCCGACATCTGCTCAATGCGGGCGCAGCCGCGATGGCGGCCACCGTGCTGGCGCCACAGACCGTCCGCAGCGCCGAGGCCAATTCCAGGATCACGCTCGGCATGATCGGTTGCGGCGGGCGCGGACATTGGATTTCCGACTTTTTCCGCAAACATGGCGGCTACCAGTTCGTCGCCTGTGCTGACTACTTCCCGGACAAGGCCGCCAGTCTTGCGAAGAAGTGCGAGATCGACGCATCGCGGGTTTACACTGGCCTGTCGGGATACAAACGCCTGCTGGAGTCCAAAGTCGACGCCGTTGTCATCGAGTCGCCCCCCTACTTCCACCCCGAACACGCGGCCGCAGGCGTCGAGGCCGGCAAGCATGTCTATGTCGCCAAACCCATTGCAGTCGATGTGCCCGGCTGCGTCAGCATTGGCGACTCGGCCAGAAAGGCCACTGACGGGAAGCTCGCGTTCCTGGTCGATT
>CAYSSA010000101.1:9853-14596 GCA_964433485.1 uncultured Tepidisphaeraceae bacterium
GTACACAACGGCGATATTGGCAAGATCGTCAGCGGCGAGGCCGTCTATTATTGCGATTCGACCTGGGGCAATGGCAGTTTCGACCGGGCCAATCCCGAGGCGCGATTGCGTAACTGGGGCATCGACAAGCTGCTGTCGGGCGACATCATCACGGAGCAGAACATTCACGCGCTGGATGTGGCCGCCTGGCTTATTGACGATACCCCGGTATCGGCCATCGGATACTGCGGGCGCAAGGCCCGCACGGGCAACGGCGATGTCAACGACCATTTCGCGGTGATCTTCAACTATCCGGAAGTGGTGCTGAGCTTCGCGTCAAAACAGTACGGCGCCGGCTGGGACGACATCGGCGTGCGCGTGTTCGGCTCACGCGGCACGGCCGACACGCATTATTTCGGCGCTGTGAGCATCAAGGGCCAGACGCCCTACCCCGGCGGCAACGTCGGCAACCTCTTCTCCGACGGGGTGACCCTGAACGTGGCGGAATTCCATAAGAACATCACTGAAGGCCAGTTCGCCAACCCCACCGCCGCCCAGAGCGTCCGCAGCAACCTGACCACAATCCTCGGCCGAATGGCGGCGTACAAGAAGACGCTGGTCACATGGGATGAGATGATGAAGGCGAATGAGAAGATTGAGTTTGATACGAAGGGGATGAAGGCGTGATGAGAACAGAAGCAACGCACCAAGGCACAAAGGCACGAAGACACACGGTGAAAACAGAACCTTCGCACGGCAACCGGGTGATTCTTCTTCCTGGCATTTCCCGCACTTCATGGCTCCGTGCTTTCGTGCCTCTGTGCCTGTGTTACATGTTCGGCACCGCCCTGGCCGCCGAGATTACAACCAACTCCATCGGCATGAAACTCGCCCTGATCTCGCACGGGGAGTTCGACATGGGCTCCCCGGCCGATCAGAAGGGGCACGAAGACGATGAGGCACTGCATCGTGTCCGCATCAGCAAGCCTTTCCGCATGGGTGTGACGGAGGTGACCCAGGCGCAGTGGAGAAAGGTCATGGGCGCGCGCAGCGGAGCTTTCCAGGGCGACGACCTGCCGGTCGAGAGCATTTCATTCGCCGACGCCCTGGAGTTCTGCAAGAAACTCTCAAAGCTCGAAGGCAGGACGTATCGTCTGCCAACGGAGGCCGAGTGGGAATATGCCTGCCGGGCCGGGGCGCAGACGCCGTGGGCCGGGGATGTCGAGGAAATGGCCTGGTTCGACGACAACGCCGACGGTAGGACGCATCCCGTCGGCGTCAAGAAGCCCAACGCCTGGGGCCTGCATGACATGCACGGAAACGTGGCCGAGTGGTGCGCGGATTACTACGGTGCGTATCCATCAGCGACCGTGATCGATCCGACCGGCCCGGCGACGGGCAAAGCTCGCGTCGTCCGCGGTGGGTCGTTCGCCAATTTTCCGCGCGGCCTGCGCAGCAGTTCGCGCGGGAATGTGCCGGCATCGTATCAACTCAAGACAGTAGGATTGCGGGTGGTTGCTGAGCCGTAGCGCCGGCGCTCCGACCAGCTCATTTTTCTGCATGCCTCACTGATGAGATCGCCGGGCCTACAAACGTATATTTCCCCGACCCCACCTCCACGACCACGCTTCCCGCTTCCATGCGCAATACCTTGATTTCCGGATGCTCGGCCAGCGACTTGTCGGCCTCGGTCACAGCGGCGGAGTTCTTCGCGGGAATCCAGACGGTGGCGGTGGTGTTGGCGGGAATGTCGACGCTCAGGGTGAAACTCGCGCCGTCCATCTTCCAGTCGCTGGTGATCGGGCCGCGTATGGAATCGTATCTGGCGCGAGCCCATTTCACATCCCCGACAGGCTGGGGCCGAATGAGAATCCGCTTGAAACCGGGACCGGCGGGGTCGGGGCCGATCCCCGCCAGGTCATGATAGAACCATTCCATGATCTGCCCGAGCATGAAGTGGTTGTGCGAACTGCCGCGGCGGGCGTCCCATGCCTCGGTCAGCGCGGTGGCGCCCATCTTCAGTTGCCAGCCATAGCCCGGTTTGTCATCGCGGCTGTTGATGTCGAAGATCACATCGGACCGGCCGGACCCGGCCAGGTAGCGATAACCCACATCTCCGGCGGTCAGACCGTTGCCTCGCTGGCGAACATCCCGCACGATGCCTTCGAGCACACCCGGCCGGGCGTCCGGATCGGCCAGGCCCATTACCAGCGCCAGCGAATTGCCACATTGCGAACCCGAGGCGTACTGCCCGGTCTCCGGCTTGAAAAAGGCCTTGTTAAACGCAGCGCGAATCCGCGAGGCCAGCGCATCGTACTTTGCGGCATCGTCAGGCTTGTCCAGCAGCTTCGCCGTCGCCGCAAGGATTCTGGCATCTTCGTAGTAGAAGGCGGTGGCGGTCAGCGCAATGGGCGTAAGCTGTGAATAGCCAGGCGGCTTGGGCCCGATATCGTACCAGTCGCCCAGACCGTGCGACACGATGTCGTCCTTGGATTTGCCGCCCAGATAGGCCACATATCGCTTCATGGCATCGTAATGGCGACGAAGCAATTCGATGTCGCCGGTCCATTCGTACTGCTGCCACGGCACCAGCACCATGGCGCTGCCCCACTCGGGCGAATCGCGGAATCCGCCTTGAAAAACCGTGTACTCAGGTGCGATGTCGGGCACCAGGCCGTTCTCAAGCTGCGAGTCGGCCATATCGGTCATTCCCTTGTTGAACATCCGCGACAGGTCAAACTCGTAGCGCAGCGACGGGCCGTTAAGGTGATACTGCTCGAGCCAGCCGAGCCGCTCGCGATGCGGGCAGTCGGTGATAACGCTGACCAGGTTGCTCCTTTGCGCCCAGCGGACGAGGGTGCGAACGCGCGTAAACATGTCGTTCGAGCAGGCGAACTCACCGACGGGACTCGCTGACGAATGCACCACGACGCCCTCGAGCAATTCCACCAGGGGCAGCTCGCCGCCGTCGGCCGCGGGTTTGCATTCAACCTGCATGTAACGGCAGCCGTGGTAGAAGAATTTGGGAAACCACTCCTCGCTGCCGATGCCCTTGAGCTTGTATTGCCAATAGCACGCGCCGCCGCCGGCGGAGCCGCGATCGACCGAGCCGTCGGCGTTGATCAACTCGGCGGGAATGATGCGCACGACGGACCCCGGCGGGCCCTTAACCCGCAGGCGGGGCATGAAGGAGGCATTCTGGCCGAGATCATGGACCGTGACGCCGGGGCGCAGCTCGTGGACTCTGGCGACCCTGACCGTCTCGATGGCGCGGATCGGCGGCGCGGCGGCGGTGAGACCGCACAACCGGCCACCGGGACCGGCCGTGGCAATGGCAGGCTCCCACTCGTAGTCATCAAACCCCGGCTTGTCCCAGCCCCGCTGCTCCAATCGGGCATTGTGATCCTCGCCGCCGTAAACACAGGAGAAGGTGATCGGGCCGGGCGCGACCTTCCAGCCTTCGCCGGTGCCGACGAACTCGACCGATCCGTCGGCATACTCCAATCGCAATTGGGCAATGGCCTTGAGCGGCCCGAACGATCCCTTGAACTTGGCGTATCGGCCGCCCTTGACATTGTACATTCCGTTGCCCAGGAACAGCCCGACGGCATTGGGGCCTTCCCTGAGCAGCGAGGTGATGTCGTGGCTGTCGTAAAGGCACGTCTTGTCGTACTTGGTCCATCCGGGCGAGAGCAAATCCTGGCCGACCCTGGCGCCGTTGAGCGTCATTTCGTATTGTCCCAGCCCGCAGACATGGGCCACCGCCCGCCGGAAACCGGGTTTCACAACAAACTGCCGGCGAAGAAGCATTGTTTCGTAGTCACGTTCCCCTGCGCGCTCCGCACCCACCATGCCCCGGCCGTCGGTGAGGGCGGCCTTACCCCAGCCATAGGCCTCGACGCTGTCCTTTGCCTCGACTGTTGCATTCAGCGCCACGTTGCGTCCGCCGGACAATACCTCCAGTTGCGAGAGAGCGAAACAGTACGATCGCGTGGGTCTGGCGAGTCTTGTTGCCGTCACGCGCACATACCGCGCCCGGACTGCCCTGGCGTCAAAACCCACCGCGGCGTACCCGGGATTGGCGACATCTTCGGCCGTACGATCGGCGATCGTGATCGCTTTGGTGAAGTCCGCGTCGCCGGCAACCTCCACCTTGTACCGAAGCGGAAAGCCGAATCCGTCCTTGTCCTGATGTCGCATGGGGTGCAGCCGAATCGCATCGATCAGCATTTCGCCGCCAAGGTCCACCCGCACCCACTTGACATCGTCCGGCCGTGACGATTCGGCGGCGTGATATCCGATCAGCGTACGAGCCGGGGCGGGCGGAACGGTCGCAGCCCTGGCGGTAATCCACTGCGCCTTCCACTCCGACTCGGCCAGGACGCCCATCGTCCATACGCCGGGCTTGCTCCAGGCGGACTCTTTGCCGGCGGCATCCCACACCCGTACCTTCCAGAATGCCTGCTGCGACGAAGTGAGGGGCTTGCCGGCGTAGGCAATGTGCAGCGTCTGGTCCGAGGCGACCTTGCCGGTGTCCCACAGGTCTCCAGTGTCCCCCGCTAGTCGATCCGCCGAGGAAGCGACGAGGATACGATACGCCGTCTGCATCTGGCCGCGTTGGTGGCCGGCGACGCGCCAACACAGTCGCGGATTGGGGCGATCCACGCCAAGCGGGTCTTCGGCGTACTCGCAGCGGAGGTCCAGCACCTCAAGATCGCCAACGGCTGGAACGGCCAAGGCAGCCAGGCACAATAGGAGAACGCT
>CAYSSA010000101.1:14606-16804 GCA_964433485.1 uncultured Tepidisphaeraceae bacterium
CATATTCTCCGATTATAACTGAAACGCACCCGGCGCTGGTGGGAAAAACCCTTTCATCCACGTGGCGCCTGCCACGTTTCATCCGCGGACAGTGGCAGAATGATCGTGTGCTCGGCGCCTTCGAGCGGGTAGCGCGACTCGCAACTGCCCCTCAGATCGCACTTGACAAATCCCTCGACCAGATTGCTTCCCAGTGAGGGCTCGGGCGATTTAACAATCGGAGGACCACCTCGCTCGATCCAATCCAGGCGCAATCTCGCCGCCTCGTGCCCGTTTTGCAGAACGGTCCAGCGGATTGCCAGCCAGCCGGTTGGCCGGGCGTGCGCCCCGTACTTGCAACTGTTGGTGAACCACTCCAGCAGTACGAGTACCAGAGGCATCACCTGGTCCGGCAACAACCATACGGCTGGTCCCTCGACAGCGAGATCGTGGGCGTGCGGCGACAGAGACGCCATCCCCTCGAAGAGACTGTCGATCAACTGCCGCAGCTCCACACGAGTCCACCCCGCCTTCACCAGAATGGTCTGTACCTGTGCCATCCCTCGGAGGCGCGTTTCCAATCCCGCGGCAAACGCCGACACGTCATTGTGCCGGGCTTTCATCAGTGAGATCAGGCCGAGCAATCCCGTGAGATTATTCCGTACACGATGCTCAAGTTCCCGAACCAGCCGCCGGTTGCGCTCGGCCAACTCCTGGTAATGTCGCTCGCTGTCGCGCAATGCCAACTCTTGACGCTTCCGCACGGTAATGTCGCTCAACACATGCAATGTGGCCGGTCGCCCTTCATGCTTGAACGCCGTGCCAAACACTTCGATATCCATCAACACACCGTCGAGCCGGCGCAATGCGCCATCATGCCGCTGGATCGTCTGGCCACACAGCAACTGCTCGATCTCTGCAAGGACGGTCGACCGGCGATCTTCCGGAACGGCGTCGCAGATGTGCATTCCCAGGACATCGGCGAGGGTGCCCGCCTGGTACAACCGAAGGGCGGCGTGATTCGCGTAGACAATGTGCAAATCCTGGATGACAAGAACGCCCAGTGGTAGCACCTCAACAAGCGAGCGGAATTTCTCCTCCGACCCGCGCAGCGCCTCGGTACGTTCCGCCACGCGCTGTTCCAGTTCCCTGGCCATCTCGCGCAGCGATTCCTCCGCTCGCTTCATATCGCTGATGTCGAATTCGATTCCGTCCCAACAGGTTGCGCCATCCTCAAACGGACGCGGACTGGAGACGAACGAAGACCAGCGGATGCCGCCATCAGGCTTGAGCATTCGCACTTCACTCCTGAAAACGCTGCCCGTCGCGTAAGCCGATTCCTCCTCACGATGCACGCGATCCCTGTCTTGCGGGTGGACCATGCGGTAGATCAGATCGGGATCCCTCATGGCATCTTCCGGCGCAACTCCATAGAGGCGTCGCACCGAATCGCTCAGATAGGTGAATCGACGCGAACCGTCCCGATGGCGCACGATCTGGTAGATCATGCCGCAGTCAAACCTGTCACCGATCGTGCGGACGATCGCCTCTCTCTCCCGCAGGGACAGGTTGGTCGCCTCCAGTTCCGCGGTCCGTTCCCGAACACGTTCCTGCAAGGTCTGCTCGCTGGCCCTGAGCCTGTCGATCTGGCTGCGAACCGCCAGGCGCATCAGTTCGAGTGAACCGGCCAGAGCCGTCGCTTCGGGGGAACCGTCCGAACGGATCTCGGTGTCGAGATCGCCTTGTGCCAGCATTGTCGCCGCCTGCGCCAGACGCCCGATGGGAAGTGTGGCTCGCCGGGCGATGTAGATGCAGGCGCCGACGGCCACCACCCCAAGCAGGCCATCGAACATGAGCGTCCGCAGCACCGCCCGCCGCATGACCGAATCGAGTATCCCAAGTTGAATACTGGCCGCGAAAAGGTGCTTGCGGCCATGCGCGTCGTACGCCGGCAGCAACACCATCCGCCCCCGGCCCCACTTGTCGTTGAACGTGCCATACTCCGGCGTCATGGAATCCAGCGCGTGCCGGTAGGCGCCGGGGTTCGAGTGGACTTCCAGGAATCTGGCGCAGGGTGACTTCGGATCGCCGGGGGAGGAATGGCTTGCCGAGGTGAAGACAAGCCTGCCGTCGAGTTCCATCACGCTCCACATGTATTGCAGACCGGTACCGAGGCAGAGGCGGTCAAACTCCGAGACGATGCGGTCAAACTCCTGCTG
>CAYSSA010000102.1:0-3737 GCA_964433485.1 uncultured Tepidisphaeraceae bacterium
CACGGCGCAGGGCAACCTGAACCCGGATGCGTCCAAGGGGCGGAACCTGGTGCTGGCTGATCTTCACCCGACGTTGGAATATGTCGACAAGTCGCTTCTGCGAGTGAAGGGAGACACGGGGCGATGCACAATCCCAATCACCACGCCGGGCGACATGACGCGCCTTCGGATCGGGATGCATTATCGCGTCCGCGACGCGCGCGATGCCTGGGTGGTGGAGGCGAGTTTCGATGATGGCAAGACCTTCGCGAAAGTAGGCGAGGTCCACGGCCCGGCGGCCGGCGGCAGCGCGTATCTCGTGTATGACAATCTCCCCTCCGGCGCCCGCGCAGCGCGTGTGCGATTCTCAGGCACACAGCGAAACACCACCTGTATGTTCGATCTGCGGATCAGTGCCGACTACCAGGAACCCAGCGGCGCCTTTGCGCCGGTGAAGGTCATCTACGCATGGGAGGAAGACGGCCAGCCGAAAACGCACGAGTTCGTTGCCAAGTCGCCCTCGGCAACTTACACGATCCATTGCAACAGGAAGCCACTGATGAAGTCGATTACCTTGGAATGGGTCAACTGAACCCGATTCGAGACTGCATGCTGACACAACAGAGCCTTCGCCCAGCGTCTTCACCACTGAGACACGCAGACCCCAAGAGCGGCAGAGCATTTGGCCCTCCATGTGACTCCGGGATTCCGTGGTGTTCTTTGGCTTGGATCGGCTGTCTCTTGTGCCTGCTCACCCTCTCGATCCGTGCCGCAGTCCCGGTGAAACTGATCCTCGACACCGATATGTCCGGTGATTGCGATGATGCCGGCGCACTGGCGATGCTGCATGTGCTGGCCGACCAGGGTGAGTGCGAACTGCTGGCCACGGTCGTCAACCGCAAGGACAAGACCGGCGCGTCCGCGGCGGCGGTGGATGTGATCAATACCTATTACGGCCGGCCCAACCTGCCGATCGGCACCGACAAACAGGGACCCACGGCGTTGCAGCGCACCAGCGCCTACGCCGGGCAGTTGCGGGATGAGTTCCCTGGCGACATCGGCCCGGACCAGCACGCGCCCGATGCTCTGGATGTCTATCGCCAGGTGCTCAAGACCCAGCCGGACGGCAGCGTGGTTATTTGCAGTGTTGGCGCGTTCTCGAACCTGGCCGAGTTATGGCGAAAGGAGCCTGATCTGGTGCGGGCCAAGGTGAAACTGCTCGTGGCCATGGGCGGACAATTCCCAAAGGGACGGGCCCCGGAGACGAACATCCTGACCCATCGGGAGGCCTCGCAGTATGTGGCCGCCAACTGGCCCGGCGACATCGTCTGGCATGGCTACGAGGTGGGGGACACGATCATGACTGGAGCGAAACTCAAGCAGACACCCAGGGACAATCCCGTGCGTCGGGCCTACGAGTTGCGCCGCTACGGCAATCGCCCGTCCATAGAAGGCGGTCAGCCAAGCTATGACCAGTGCGCAGCGCTGTATGCCGTGCGCGGGCCGCAGCCGGAGTTGTGGGAAGTGGTCCGGGGTGGATGGGTGCGCGTGGACGATCAGGGTTTCACAAACTGGGAGCCATCGCCCCAGGGCCGACACGCCTACGTCAAGATCAGGGGAACACCGGCAGCCCTCACCGAGATCATCGAGAATCTGATGATACAACCACCGAAGACAAGGAAGGCACAATGAGTGGGCACAGGCACGACGGCGCAGAGGCACTCAGGCACAAGGTGAGATCGTTTGTGCCACCTCGTGCCTTCCTGCCTTGGTGCCTTCGTGCCTGTTTTCCCGTGCTCGCCGGTTTCGCCGCAGCCGACCCCGTTCTTGATCCGCCAACACTTCACAGTCTGGGCGTGAGATGGATTGTGCCTGCGGCGGACCCGTCCAACATACGGGTGACGCTTGAAATCCGCCGCAACGGGCAGGCATGGCAGGCGGGCGCTCCGCTCTGGCGCGTGGAAAAGAACCGTCATCTCAATGAAGCGGGGCAGTCGGACCTGAGCGTTCCCGAAGGCGCCACGCTGTTTGCAGGCAGCGCGGTCCTGCTGAATCCGGATACGGACTACGAACTGCGTCTCCGCAGGAGCGATGCCGACGGCCCCTCAACCGAGCACATCCTCAAGGCCCGCACGCTCCGGGAGCCGACCACCCCGCAAGGCATGCGGACCCGCCACGTGGTGCCGGGCAACGGCGGCGGCGACGGCTCCAGCGAAAATCCCTTCCAGGGCCTGGCTGCGGCCAACAAGGCCGCTGCGCCGGGCGATCTGTTCCTCGTCCACAAAGGGGTCTACCCAGGCCGATTCATCATCACCCGCAGTGGCGAGCCCGGCCGGCCAATCATTTATCGAGGCGACGGCGAAGCCATCCTGGATGGCCAGTTCCCGCTCGACGAGTTCGGCGTGCCCAAACAAGGCCACGTCATCGAAGCCAGCAACCTCCACGATCTATGGCTGGAGAGACTCTCCATCCGCGGAGGCTGGTCGGCCATCCGAGCCCATGAGTCGCAGCGAATTGTCCTCCGACGCTGCCACATCACCCGTAGCCTCTGCGGTGTCTTTGCCTCAAAGAACGACACGGGCGCGCTCTCCGGCTTCTTCATCACCGACAATCTCTTTGAAGGCAATATGCCCTGGCCGGCCACGCACGAGCAATGGAAAACCCTGCCCGAAAGCCGAGCCATCTGGATCACCGGCGCCGGCCATGTCATCGCCCGCAATCGCATCCACCATTTCAAGGACGGCATCGACACCAGCCCATCGCGCCGTTGCGATTCCATAGACATCCACAACAACGACATCTCCCAGGTCTTCGACGACGGCGCGGAACTCGACGGCAGTTTTCGCAACGTGCGATTTTTCAACAACCGCATCGTCGACTGCCTCTGCGGCATCTCCTTCCAGCCCATCCACGGCGGCCCCGCATACGCTTTCCGCAACGTGGCCTATAACATCCGCAACGAACCGCTCAAGCTTCACAACAAACCCTCCGGCGCGGTGATTTTCCACAACACGTTCATCAAGAAGGGGCTCCCGCTGATTGTCTCAACATCGGCACCGGTCTCTCATTGCTGGTCACGCAACAACATCTTCATCGGCACGACCGGACGAGCCGCCAACTTCGACTGTCCAATGATCGACTGCGATTTCGACTATGACGGCTTTGGCGGGTTCGCTCCCGCCGGACGCGAGCCTTTTGTGAAGTTCAACCGGCCATACGCCTCGCCCGAGGAACTGCGCCGCAAGGGTGAGGTCTACCGGCATATCGTGACGCTTGATCCGACCACAACATTCAAGGACGGCCTGCGCCCGCCGGCAAATGATCTGGCTTCGCACGATCCGAATGCCCTGCTCTTCACACTGGATCCATCGGGACAAGCAATCGACGCCGGGCAAGCGCTCCCCGGACTTAACGATGGCTTCCTGGGGCAAGCGCCAGACCTGGGGGCAATCGAAGCCGGCGCCAGCCCTCCCAAATATGGTCCGGAATAGGCATACCCCGATTTCATGAATTCTTTACACTGCCCGGCATAGAATTGCCCAAAAAGGAAACCGCTCATGCCCAATTGGTCCTCCATACGCAGCAATTCTCCGTGCCTTTCTGTTCCCTTGGTTCGGTTTATATCGGTTGCGGCCATGCCCCTCTGGATTCTGCATCTGATTCTGGTCGCACCCTTTGCTCTGGCCTGGAGCAGCAAGGAACATCTGCTGATGACCCGGCTTGTGGTCGAGCAATTGCTGGCCGACCCGACCACTCCA
>CAYSSA010000102.1:3762-8015 GCA_964433485.1 uncultured Tepidisphaeraceae bacterium
CCACTCCACCAGCCATGAAGCAGTGGATCGAAACGTCTGTGAAACCTCGCTTTGACGCGTCCAGAATGGAAGAATTCGTTCTTCGCGATCGCGTGGGCGTGGCTCCCCCGCCGATGGACGGACTGCCGTTTTGGTCGGTGGAACCTGACCTGCGCGCCAAGGATGAGACTCTCATCGAACCCTTCGGCGTCAACGAGCAGAAGTTGCACTTCATTGATATGGAATACCTCCACCCCGATGAGAGCAGGCGAACCTATTGCGACGACCTGTCGAGCTGTCCCAAACTCGTCGACTTCCCCCGCGACCTGAAGGACGAGCGATACAAGAAGGCGGGAGTCCTGCCCTTTGCCATCGAGACATTCCACGAACGACTCGTCAAGGCGTTCAAAGCCGCCCGTGTCGCAACTCCACCGGACAATCCGCTCGAAAGCGAGGCGGTGAAGATCGCCGGGCAATTGGCGCACTACGTCCAGGACAACACCCAACCCCACCACGGCACCGAGGACTATCGCGGCCGGTCCTATTTCCCCAGGGGCGGGCGAGCCCCAAACATCCACTTCGACATGGAATACCGGCTGCTCGACGACGAAACCGTGGCCTCCCCCGAATTGCGCAAGGAGTTCTGGAATTCTCTGCAACAGGCGCTTGCCAACACGCAGGACACCGCCGACCTGACCGACCTCTGGAAAGCGTCGCTGGAGGTTTCCATCGCCAGTTACCAGGCCCTGCCGGTCATTGGCAAAGCGGGAGTGGCGTCGTATCCCAAGACCGATGCCGGCTATGGTCCTTGGAAGCCCGACCTATTCCACCACTTCAAAGGGCCATTCAACGGTCGCGAAATGTCCGTAATGGAGATTAAGGCCGACCGCATGGCGGCCGCGATCAAACGAGTGGCCCGCCTGTGGCGAAAGGCCTGGGACCAGGCCCATGCGACTGAGTGAGCCACGTTCGGTTCGCGCGATGCTCGTGAAGGCGCCAAAGCCTTTTCCACGGCCGACTCTTGCGGTACAACCCCGCTCATGGCACGTACCAAAGAACAATGCTTGGCCGCGCTGATTGACTGCGGCGTTGTGGCCGTCATTCGAGCACAATCCACCTCTCAACTTTGCGACATCACCGAAGCGCTTCTGGCTGGCGGCGTCGTGGGGATCGAGGTGACCATGAGCACTCCCAAGGCCATCTCAGGAATCGAGATGCTGGCCGACAAGTATGGCGACCGGGCCATCATCGGCGTGGGCACGGTGCTGGATGCGCCGACCTGTGCCGACGCCATTCACGCCGGGGCACAGTTCATCCTCTCTCCGTGTTTCATTCCGGAGGTGGTGACAACCACGAGACGATACGGCCGGATCGCCGTACCGGGCGCCTTCACCCCCACGGAAATACTCAACGCCTGGTCCAACGGGGCCGACGTGGTCAAGGTGTTCCCATCCACGGCGCTGGGACCGGGATATTTCCGCGATATTCTGGCCCCCCTGCCACAGCTTCGGCTGACGCCGACCGGCGGCGTGGATGCCAAGAACGCCGGCGATTGGATCAAGGCCGGGGCCGTCTTTGTTGGCGCGGGCTCGTCGCTGGTCGGCAAAGAAGCCCTCGCCAAGTCCGACTGGCCCGGAATCACCGCCAGCGCAAAGGCATTTGTCGAAGCGGTGCGCGGCGCGCGATCGAAATGACCACGGCGATTCCAAGGAACAGTCCAAAATGCCGGAACAAGTGCTCATCATCGGCGCGGGCGGACACGGGCGGGTTGTGCTGGACATTCTAGCCGCCGCCGGACGCTTCCATCCAGCCGGTTTTCTCGATGCCGATGTTGCCCGCCACGGTCAGTCGGTGGCCGGCCTGACAATAATGGGTGCGGTCAACCTGCTCCCTCGCCTGCGACGACAGGGAATACACGGAGCGATTGTGGCCATCGGCGACAACCGCACTCGCATGTCCTATGCCCAGCTTGTCCGCCAGGCCGGTCTGGAACTGATCAGCGCCATTCACCCTTCGGCCATCATCTCGCCCAGCGCCAAGCTCGGCGACGGCGTATGCGTCGCCCCCGGTGTCATCATCGGAACCGACGCAAGCGTAGGCAACTCAGTGATCCTCAATTCCGGCTGCATTGTTGACCACGAATGCGTGGTGTGTGAAGGCGTACACATCGCCCCCGGTGCGATACTTGCGGGGCGGGTAACGGTCGAGACCGGAGCGTTTGTGGCCATCGGAGCCAAGGTGCTGCCATGCCTGACCATCGGCCGGGGCGCAACCGTCGGCGCCGGCGCGGTCGTGCTGGAAAACGTGCCGCCCGATACGACCGTCGTCGGAGTGCCCGCCTGCCCGATTCGTTCGCCCAACCCCGTCGCCCAAGCCTAGAACTGCGGTTACAGCTTGTTAATTTCCCGGCCCATTACCAGATCGGCTACGCTATCGTAGCGCCGGGCCAGGTCGATGATGAGGTGCCGCCGACCGCCCTCCAGCGCGCCAACGCTTGTGGCCAGCACCGCCTGGTGCTTGCCATATTCGGCAAGACCGTCGCGCATCCATTCCCTGGGAAACAAGCCGTGGGGGTTGTGCCCGGAAATCATCAGGCGGGAATTGTTCATCTGCTTGAGGAACGGCAACACGTCGGACTCCTCATAGAGCCCGTTCCAGAGGTTGGCCGGCAGCGTGGCGGCTCCGTTCAACTCCCTGGTCGACTCCGTCGTGGGTCGGCCCCAGACCAGCCGCTCGACGACTTCCTCGCGGCGTTGCACAATATCCTGAATACTCTTGAGGTTCGTGGCCGGCGCGGCATGGACCGCGAACACGCCGTTGCGGCACAGCACCGCCACCGGCACTTTCAGCAGATATCGCTGCTGATCATCGTTGATGCGGGCCAGGAAGTTGTACTGCACGACGTTGATTCCCGCGGCATACATCTCCTCCAGCGCCTGTATGCGCGTCCGCCCGGCGGCCATCCGAGCCCGCATGACATCGTAGTATTTTGTCACCTCGTGGTCGTGATTGCCCTTGATATAGATCAGCCGTCGGCCGGGCTCGCCGAGCGAAACTTGCAGATCGCGGATACGGTCGATGATCTTCGAGTCGCCATCGACATCGGCCTCCGGATCCCCACGCTTGAAATCCACGGCATCGCCGAGAATCAGACCGTATGTGTCCGGGTCGGCCTTGAGTCGGGCCGCCAGGTCGGTCGCTTCCATCCATTCCTGGAAATGCCGCCAGCGCGAGTGAAAATCGGACGCGATATACAGCCTGCCCTTGCTCGGCAATACCACCAGGCCGCCGTCGATCTGGAAACGATCGGGATATGCCGTCGTCTGCTGCGCCGGCGCCGGCCAGGGCGCCAGACACGCGGCCGCGGCCGACCGGAGGAACAACCGACGCGTGATGCGATGATTCATGGCTGAAAGATCATAGCCCGCCGACGCCCGGCGGTCAGCAGACGTCACGCCAATGCCGAATATCCGCGTGTGGCCCGCGGCCACCTCGAATTGGAATGACCGTATTCCGCACCACCAACACAATAGAACCGGCAATTCGTTACCAAGCGAATATCACCTTGCCCGTATCACCACCAACCAGTCTTCAGCCGGATTGTCGGGAGGCAGCCCGAGCGAAACGACTTTGCCGCCGACGACTTGCGTGATCGATCCGGCCATCATCGCGCCGCCAGCCCGAGGATTGAACCACTGCACGGCAAATGTTCCATCGACGCCAGTGAGATCCAGATCGGCCGTGCCGCCGCCGGGCAGGTAGACCAGATACACCTGGTTGGCTTTGGCGAGGCAATACTTCGAGTTGTCGTTCTTCGTATTGCCGACAAGCCTGTCGGTGTTTTTCATCTCCCAGAACGGAATGGTATTGTCCCTGAAGAACGACAGGGCAATGCGGCAATAATCCCAGCTCTTGTCGCGGCTGCGGAAGTCCTCGCAAACAAGATCATTCTGCGGGAGCTGATAGCCGAAGTAATATTCGACGCCCGCGCCCCCGGCCATGAGATTTCCCCAGAGCGTGAGCTTGCGGATATCGTCCGTGCTCTGGACGGGCTTGCCATCCTTCTTCTTCCCGTCATACCCTGCATAACCCAGGTCGGGCGGCACGCCGGTGTCAGCGCCGCCCTGCTCGTCGTTGGCGACGACCCACGGTTTGCCTGCTCTCTCCGATTCCATTATCCACTTGAGCGTGCGCTGGTGGACCTGGTTCCAGCCGTTCTGCAACGACGCGCCCGTGAGCGGCGACTTCTCTCCCAGCAGCAGCGTATACACCTT
>CAYSSA010000102.1:8132-9931 GCA_964433485.1 uncultured Tepidisphaeraceae bacterium
CTCTTCGCCGATGTTCCAGTTCAGCGCCAGCACATGGCCGAAGCGTGCGATCAACTCGCGGCAATAAAGACGACGTTCCGGACCGAGTCTGCCGCCATCCAGCGATTCGGGAACCAACCCCGGCCTCTCCTGTTGGCCAAGGCGATCATCATCCATCTCGGTCTCCTGGAGCTTGAAATGGAGGTACAGTCCGTTGGCCGTGGCATGATCGAAAACGATGCCCCATTGATCGAGTTTCGAACAGTCATAATGGTACTTGTCGCCGCGCTCGACGAATGGCCAGACGTTGTCGCCATCGCCACCGGCGTTGTACGGCAGGAAGGAGAAAGCGTTCAGGCCCTTGCCCGCAAGGTAATTCAGCGCCCCGATCAGCCCCTTGCCCTTGCCCCCCTTCCAAGTCGGATCACCGGGCTTCCAGTCGGCTACGTGTGGTTCGTATTTGTGAAGCGATTGCGTCGGCGATGCCTCCCCCGTTCGCGGCTCGCGCTTGCGACCCGGCTGTGTGCCGTCGAAATCGGCATATGCCAACAGAGTCTCCGGCGCATCAGCGCCCGCCTTCAGGAAATACTCCTTCGTGCCGACGAATTGCAGGTGATGTCCGCCCACATACCGTAGCCGGCCTTTGGCGCGAAAATCGCGCCCGGTCTTGTCAGTTGGGTCGACGGTGAAAGTGCCGGTCTGACCGTCAAAAGGCTTGATCGCCTCCCCCTTCTCGCCTCCGACGGCGGCGCGTTTGCCACGCACAAACGAGACCACGTACGTCCATTTGCCGGGCTTGTCGGGCGAAAGATGCGCGCGCCACTTGGTGCCGGATTCGGCTGACGTGTTGGCGGCATCTCCATCGGCGGCATAATAACCCGGAACAACATATTTCGGCGCGCCGGACTCGTGCGCAAAGGTGACGTTAAAGGCACAATCGGTGAACGGATTCGGATCGTTATCCCGCTCATGGGCGAACGGACCGTCCAGAGTCACAGTCACTTTGTGCCACTGCTTGAGTTCGCCGGAGATAGTGATGGTGCCCTGCCCATCCGGCCGGCGCGGCTCGGCGGCCCACGCCAGCGAATAGTGCAGGCTGAGCATCATCACGATGATGTTCACCCGCCAATCGCGGCAATATGAAATGGAACAGGAATGACGGTGTAAAGTGTTCATTGTCTTGCTCCTTCGCCTCAGCCCGAAAACACTTCTTGGATTGTTCACGGTTGCCCGGTCCCGCGAGCCCGGCGCAGTTGTTGGAAGCCTGCGCCTTTGGCTGGCGGCTTGTTCTCCGTCGGCAGATGTCTCGCCAACTCCGTCTTGACCGCATCGTGCTTGCTGCCCGGCTTAGCAAGGTTCGACCACTCATACGGATCGTTCTTCTCGTCGTAGAGCTCCTCGCCGCCATCGGCATGGCGCGTGTATCGCCGATCTTCGCTGCGGACGGAGTGGCTGTCCAGTCGATTGGTGGTGAGGTCTCATACTCAGAAACTCCATGTTCGAGCTTGGCCCTTCGCCGGCTTGAACTCCACCCGGTCCAACTGGACCGGCTCTTTTGTGGCCGGAAGATAGAGGCGGACGATCCCCAGCGGTCCTTTGGCCGGGATCTGCACGCTGACCTCGCGCCAGTCGCCGCCGGTAAACTCAAACGGCACAGACTTCGCCTCTACAACGGCTTGGGGCGTCGGCAGCCACTCGACCTTTCCCGCGCCACCATTGGCCGAGCGCACGCGGAACTTCACGGTTGCGGGCCCGGTCATATTGCCGGCGCCGACGCCCAGAAACGGCGCGGCACTATTCCAGGTCATCGTCAACACGCC
>CAYSSA010000102.1:10026-15320 GCA_964433485.1 uncultured Tepidisphaeraceae bacterium
CTTGGGCACGACCGCATTCGTATCGGTCAGGAACTTCTCAATCATCGCATCGAGTTGCTTCACTCTTGCCGGCTCCGCCGCCGCCAAATCCATCTTCTCACCAAGGTCATCCTTCAGATTGTAGAGCTGGTAGGCGTGAGCCTGTTGCTCGCCCTGGTGGAACAGTCGGATGAGCTTCCAATCACCCGCATGGACCGTCACGGCCGCCGGCAAGTGGTCCGGCACTTGCGGACTGTGCGGGAAGTATGTGAAAATCGCCTGTCGCTCCAGCGCCTGGCCGCGCAGCGCGCCGGCGATGCTGACGCCGTCGAACACCTGGCCGACCTGGGGCTTGAGGCCGAGCAATTCCAGGAACGTCGGATAGAAGTCCGTGCTCTGGATGATCGTGTCGTTGCGGCTGGCCGCCTTGGTGACTTGCGGCCAACTCACGATACACGGCACGCGCACGCCTCCTTCATACACTGTCGCTTTGCCGCCGCGCAGCGGCGCGTTGCTGGTGGGCGTGGTGCCGTCCACCGTGTTGTACATGTTCCCGCCGTTGTCAGAAAAGAACACGATGGCGGTGCGATCGGCGATGCCAAGCCGGTCCACAGAGTCGAGCAGTTTGCCGACCGCATCGTCCATGGACTCGACCATGGCCGCGTAGGTCGGGCTGCGCTGCGGATCGTCGGGATTGACGCGGGCACGGTATTTCTCGACCAGGGACTTCTTGGCATCGAATGGCGCATGGACAGAGAACTGCCAGTAGTTGAGAAAGAACGGGCGGTCCTTGTGCTTCTCCATGAACGCCACCGCCTCATCGCACATGCGGTCCTCAATGTGCTCGGCCGGCGCACGTTCCCTGAAATCCTTGAACTTCCATGGTGCTACGAAACTACCGGCCGGGCCGGGACCGGCATGATGTGGAATGTCCACGTCAAATCCCTGCTCCAGCGGTGAATACGGCTCGGCCCCAAGATGCCACTTGCCGAAGTGCCCTGTCGCATAGCCCGCCTGCTTCAGCGCCTCGGCCAGCGTGAAATAGTCCGTCTTCAGTCGCGTGGCGCTTTCACATTCAATGGCCTTCTGAGTCGCCGGGGCAGATTTCCTGACCGATGCCTCCAGGATCACCTGCGGCACATGGCAGACCGGCGCTGTGATGCCGATGCGCGCCGGGCTTTGTCCGGTGAGAATGCTGGCTCTTGTCGGCGAGCAGAGTGGGCTGGCCGCATAGGCGCGCGTGAAGAGCATGCCACGCTGCGCCAATCGCTGCAGATTCGGTGTCTGGTGGAATTTTGTGTGCCCGTACAGGGTCGTGTCGCTCCAGCCGAGGTCGTCTGCCAGGATGAAAATAATGTTCGGCCTGTCGCCCCGCTCACTTGCCACACCCGACGGAGCCAGAATAAACAGCAAGACTATCACAAACCGAATCATGGGAAACCACTGAACTGCGCGGGCCGATGGCATGGTTCTCAATCCTCAGTTAGACATGACGCCTTCGTATCCTTGCCGAACTACAGACTAGTGTATCGGGATCGCGCATTCAACTCGCGTGAGTGTCAATCCCCGCGGTTGTCGCTTGTGTCGCGACACATCAACAGGCCAATCCGCGCCAAGCGATTGAAGATGCCGCTTGCGGACCCCGATTTGGCCCTTCCCGCACCGCCATGTTATGCTCCAGGCATGGCGACACAGAACAAATCGAGCCTCACCCTCGCGTCCATCGTGCTTTGGTCGTCTGTCATTGGCTGTGGAAGCGGAAATAAGCCCCAGGAGAAGAAATCCGAGGTTCCCCCGCCGCAGAAAGTCCAGCCCGCCGCCAGGACCCAGAACAGGCTGCGGAGCCACATCGCCGCGGTGCTGGCGGCCGCGAACGAGGAGCAATACTACAAGCGCATGAGCGAGATATTCGAACGCGCCCGCGAAATGCGCTGGACCCGAACGCAACTTGTCGGGGCCATCATCGACTACTCATCTCAGGTCTCCGGCGCCGAGGAGCTTGGCCGATACAACCGCATGCTCAACAGCCTCGACATCCCCAGGTCGGACATTGTCGCCGCAGCCGCCGCCAGTTTGGATTCAGCCCAGGGCACGGCGGCCGATGCCGGCCGGAACCTGCTGCGCTACGCCGCGCCGCCTGACCCGCGCGGGCGCAAAGATTTCTCGCATTTCAAGCCATACCTCGATGCCCATGCTTCGCCGCCCCGGGCCAGACTCATCCAGTGGATGTACGAACACGACCCGGCCGCCGCCATGTGGCAGATGCGCGACGTCTATGGCGCCGACATAAGCGACGAGGACTTTCGGGCGCTCTCAGTCGGCGAGCACGTCGTCAGTGAGATTCTCTTCCGCCAGCAGGCGGGGCTGATCGCTCCCGGGCAGTTGCACCAGCCGGCCATCGATCAACTGACGCTGCTGACCCGCTACCGCCAGTGGTGGGTGCGACTCTATGTTGTCCATGTGCTGCTGAGGCACCCACAGTTCATCGCCCCGCGACTGCTCGATGAACTCAAGAACGACGCTGACGACCTGGTGCGGTCGGCCGCCTCGCGCCTCGCCGCCTGACCCCAGCGCCGCGCCTCACTCTCCGCCCTCCTCAGTGCTCCCAATCGCCTCCCGCACTTTCTCCAGCAGCGTCTGGATCCGGAATGGCTTGGCCAGAAACGCACCACTGCGCGGCCCGCACGCGATGCCGCCAAACGCGCCGTCCGCATACCCGGAAACATAAAGCACCTTCATGCAGGGCTGCGACGATGCCAGCCGCTCGCGCAACTCCGGACCGCTCATTCCCGGCATCACGACATCCGTCAACAGCAGATCGATCGCTCCGCGATGCTCCGCCGCCAGCCGCTGAGCCTCCGTCGGGCTGCGCGCCTCCAACACCCGGTAGCCCCTCTCGCCCAGCACACGCAGCATCAGTTCGCGGAGCGTCACTTCGTCTTCCACCAGCAGGATTGTTTCCGAGGCGGTCGGACTGACACTGGTCGCCGACGCCACCGTGACGCGCGCCGTCGGTTCGGCATCCACCCTCGGCAGATACACGCGGAAGGTCGTGCCTTTGCCAGGCTCGCTGCACACGCAGATGTGGCCCCCATGCTGCCGCACGATACCAAAGGCGGTCGCCAGCCCCAACCCGGTTCCCTTCCCGAACGGCTTGGTTGTGAAAAATGGCTCGAATATGCGCGAAAGCGTCTCCTGGTCCATTCCGCAGCCAGTATCGCTCACTGTCAGCAGCACATACGCTCCGGGGCGAATGTCCTCCGGCGTTGCCGCAACGCTCTCCCGCAGAACAATGTCCGACGCCTCAATCAACAGCTTCCCTCCCTCGGGCATCGCATCACGCGCGTTGACCGCCAGGTTCAACAGAACCTGCTGAATCTGCGATGCGTCGGCCATCACATTGCCAAGCCCCGGCGCCATCCGGGTCGTCACCTCGATGTTCTCCCCGATCAGCCGCCGGATCATCTCCTCCATGGCCGGCAGTTCCGTGCTCAGATTGATCACTCTGCGCATCAGCGACTGGCGGCGGCCGAACGCCAGAATCTGCCTTGTCAGATCCCTGGCCCTCTCGCCGGCCGCCATCACTTGTCGCAACGGACGAACCGCCGGATGGTCGGGTGCGACACTGGCCAGAGCCAGTTCCGCGTAGCCCGAAATGATCGTCAACAGATTGCTGAAATCGTGCGAGATGCCTCCGGCGAGTTGACCGATCGCCTGCATTTTCTGCGCCTGCCGAAGCTGCTGCTCGAGCCGCGATCGCTCCTCTTCCGCGCGCTTCCGCTCGGTAATGTCGCGCACCACCGCCAGAACACGCCCCTGGCCTCCGATGTTGGCGCAACGAAGGGCAACCTCCGTCCAGAACAGCTCTCCGTTCTTGCGACGGGAATACCACTCGAAAACCTGCGGCCCCTCCGCTGCCGCCTTGCGCACCCAGCACATCGCGTCCTCCCGCGAATAGGGCGGCTTGCCCGCGCTGGCCGCTTGCGCATCCAGGCCGATCGCTTCCTCCCGCGTGTACCCATACATCGCAAGCATCGCATCATTGACATCCACCACTTCGCCCGTGTCTCGATCATGCACGAAAATGGCGTCGTTGGTCGCGTTGAAAATCTGGCGATAACTCTGCTCGCTTTTTCGGATCGCCTCCGCCGCCCGCTTTCGTTCCGATAGATCGCGCGCAATGGATAGAACCCTGGGCTCGCCGTCAATCTCGAACATCTGCGCGCGAATCTCTACCGGTATCCGCCGCCCATCCTTTGTCAGATGCACACCCTCCCAATCCGCCCGACCGTCGCGCACCAGCCGCTCCATCATCCTCGGCACTCCCGGCAACGTGTCGGCCGCATCAATATCCAGCGGATTCATCCTCAGAAGCTCGCTGCGGCTGTAACCCAGCCTTTCGCACGCCGCATCATTCACCTCAACAATCCGTCCGGGAAGCCCGTTCCTGGGCCCTGCATGCAGAAAGGCCGCGTCCATGCCGTTATTGAACAACATCCGGTAGCGCTCTTCGCTCTTTCTAAGCGCCTTGTCAACGAGCACACGGGCGCTGACATCCCGGACAAACGCCTGATAGGTTCCATCAGGCATCATTTTCGAGTTCATTTCAATTGGAACCGCCTGCCCGTCGGCGCGCGTCATCACCCGCTCGGTGATCACGTTCTTCCCCTCCCTCAACAGGTCATAACGCAATGGCGCCCGCCGCAGTTCCTCCTCGCTGAACAGTCTGTCGATGTTCATGCCGACCAGCGCTTCCCTGGAATAGCCCGTCAGCTCAACCGCACGGCTATTGGCGCCAATGATCCGGCCATCGGCGTCGCCAAGCAGGATCCCGTCAACCGCCTGCTCGATGATGGCGCGATAGCGCTCCTCAGACAGCCTTGCCCTGCCGGCCTGTTGCTCCAAAGCCTCGTTGGCTCTCGCCAGTTCATCTTCCTTCTGACGAGATCGATTGAAACCATCTCTCATGTTTCGAGACAGCAACCCCATCATCAGCGAGGTGAATCCCAGTACAACCACGGCGTCCACCAGTGTACGCGCCGACGGACGCCACCCCGATCCCGGCGCCGGATCACTCCTGATCCCCGCCACCAGAACACCGGCCACACAGCCAACCAATAGCACCGAGAATACCGCGTATCGCCGTCCTCCCAGCAGCAGGGCGGCGACGGTCAGTGTGGCCGGAAACGCCAGAATCGCCATGTCCCAAACGCCTTCGTCTGAGACCCAGAGCAGCACCGTCGCGCCCGCCAGAAGTGTGTAACATAGGACGGTTGCTCCCCATTTCACATGGCCCTTTCGGCTCAGGAACGCCG
>CAYSSA010000102.1:15337-16799 GCA_964433485.1 uncultured Tepidisphaeraceae bacterium
CATCTCCACAAAAACCAACGTCATCGCCGATCGTGCATTGCCAAAAAAACAATTGTGAGTGATCGGCAGGAGCGTGGCGATGGCCAGCGTGAAAGCAACCGTTCTCAACAGCGAACCAAGACGCTCCGTCTCATCGTCTCGCGACGGAGAATCCGACAGCCATGCGGCCGGTTGCTTGAGCATACAGAGTGCCTCCCATACACATGACGTCGCCGAGCCATACGAAACCGCTTAGCCGCCACCCTGGAGCCGGAGCGGTACATGCGGCAAGATCCTCACTCCGACACACGGCATCGCCCTGTCATATACACCGACACGTAAGCTACTGCAAATCAGCGGGTTGCCGCTCGTCCGAACAGTTTCCGCCGAATCACTCGACCCGCCACGTCCATTTTTCACTAACGCAACTCGGCCCTCCGGGTCTATACTGGCTGAACGACCGGTCTGTTTCCGAAGGTGGCCCATGACTCGTCGCATCGGAATGTTGTTGCTCGTGCTGGCATTTCTGCCGCAAGCCATTGCCCAGGATCGCCGCCCGACCCTTCTCGTTTTGCCTCTGGGGATTCAGGACACCGGTGAGTCTCGCTCCTGGGTTGCCCAGGCCATTCAGGACAGCCTTGCCGGCGAAGCGGGCCGAAAGCAACTCGCCATCGTTGTCACACCCCCAAATCATCTAACGCCTCCAACACAGGCCCAAGACGCCGTCGCCATCGCCCGGGATCATCGTGCCGACCTGGTGGTCTTTGGAACCTGCATTCTGAATGGCGAGGCGCTCACAGTGTCGGCCC
Organism: uncultured Tepidisphaeraceae bacterium; assembly: GCA_964433485.1. Lineage (GTDB taxonomy): Bacteria > Planctomycetota > Phycisphaerae > Tepidisphaerales > Tepidisphaeraceae > JANYKD01. The sequence continues at coordinate 16,126 of CAYSSA010000102.1, forward strand.
CCCTGCTTGACGTCGCCACCGGCCGGGAAATCGGCAAACTCCATGCATCAGGTTCCTTGAAAGATATCCTGGACTTGCAGGGCGACCTCTACCGCCAATTGCGCAGTCTGGTGCTCGATGCGCCAGCCGTTGTGGAACGTCTGCCCGACCCCCTCCTGTCGAGCCGGCCGTTGCGGAACCCGATCCGATGGTCAGCTATCGCCCTGTCTATGGCGCCGGGGACTATGCAGCACCCGCATACGGGTATTATCCCGCCTATACCCCAATCTACACATACGAGCCGTCCCTTATCTACACGCCGCCCTATTTCAGCTTCTATTTCGGGTACTACGGCGGCTGGCATGGCGGGGATAACTGCTACGATAACTATCACCACGGCTGGAAACCCTATGGATCTCGGGATTACCGCCGCGAGTCCTTCCATGACAACCAACGGCACGCGAATCCGGAAGACCGTGGTCCGCGATTCCGCGAGGGCTCGTCGGTCTCGGGATATCGCCCCGAACCGCCGCCGCCACCGACGCGCGGCGATGCCGTCAGGACAGTGGCTCGCAACGAACCGATGACGACCAATCAGGTTCGCCCAGGCTATCGCCAGACCGAGCCACCCAGAACGAACAATACCCAAGCGCCAAACACGGCAAACTACGACCCACCCTCCATTCGCGGGGATT
>CAYSSA010000103.1:0-3589 GCA_964433485.1 uncultured Tepidisphaeraceae bacterium
CGCGATCCGGTCCGCCTCGTCGTGCACGTCCACGCAGGGCATCAACCGCGTGTTCAAGCATGTGCGCCCCTCGCAGCGGAATCCGCAGGGCGGGCGAATCCAGAAGGACGCGCCGATCCACCTGAGCAAGGTGATGCCGATCGATCAAGGCACCGGCAAGGGTACCCGCATCCGCATGGAGATCCGCGACGGGCAGAAGCATCGCATTGCAGTCGCCAGCGGAACGGACCTGGGACGCGTCGGCAAGCGGTAACGGCAGGACGGACGTTGTCCGTCCGCTTACGAAAATCGGTGGGCGGGGCCCACCCCGGAAGAGAGTAGACCATGGCCGAGAAGGAAAAAGAAAAATCGGAGAAGTCGGACAAGGCCGCCAAGGCCAAGGCCGCCGGGCTTGAGAAAGCCAAGGCCGCCAAGAAGGCCAAGGAAGACGCGGGCTCGGTGGCGACGGCCGAGGATCTGAAGGCCCCGGCGCCGCCGGCGAGGCTGTATGAGAAGTACAAGCAGGAGATCGTGCCGGCGCTTCGCGAGAAGTTCGGGATCAAGAACACGCTGGCGGTTCCGCGTATTGACAAGATCGTGATTTCCATGGGCCTGGGCAAGGCCGTGACCAGCGGCGAAAAAGGCAAACTCGACCAGGCCGAGAAGGAACTGGCGATCATCACCGGGCAGAAGCCGGTGCGGTGCAAAGCCAAGAAGAGCGTTGCGAACTTCAAGGTGCGCGAAGGCCAGGAGACCGGATTGAAGGTGACGCTTCGCGGCGGCCGGATGTACGAGTTCCTGGATCGAACAATCACGCTGGCATTTCCGCGAGTGAAGGACTTTCGCGGCGTCAGCCCGACCGGCTTCGACAAGGCCGGCAATTATAACTTCGGATTCACGGAACAGACGGTTTTCCCCGAGATTAACGGGGCGGATGTGCAGTTTCAGCAGGGCATGAATATCACCATCGTCACCACGGCCAAGAACGCGGAGCAGGGGCGCGAGCTGCTGCGCGCGTTCGGCATGCCGTTCGGCGAGGCCACCAAGCAGGGCAAATAACTATGGCAACCACAGCCTGGGTAACCAAACAGAAACGACGCGAGGCGTTGACCAAGAAGTACGCTGAGTTGCGGCGCCAGCTCAAAAAGGAAAAGAACTTCGCGGCGCTGGCGAAATTGCCCCGGGATTCCAGCCCGACGCGACTGCACAACCGGTGTCAGTTGACCGGGCGGTCGCGCGGCGTGCTCCGCAAGTTCATGGTGTGCCGCATCAAGCTTCGGGAGCTTGCCCTGGCGGGCCAGATTCCCGGTATGAAGAAGGCAAGCTGGTAGTGAAGTGATGAGTTCGGCGCGCCGAGTCCCGTGGATCGGGATGCGGGCGCGAAAGACAGTGAACGGTCGGAGCGGTGTAGTCCGGCCGGACCCCAATAGGAAGACGAAAAGCGATGAACAACCAAGACCCCATCGCCGACATGCTGACGCGGATCCGGAATGCGAACCGGGTCGGCCGGCGGATGGTGCTGGTGAAGAACAGCAAGATCTGCGCCGGTATCGCCCGGGTGCTGAAGGATGAAGGTTACATCGAGGAATTCGATGTGATCGAAGATCCCTCCCGCCAGGGCCAGATCCGCATCAAGCTCAAGTACGCCAGCAACGGCGAGCGAATCATCCATGAGTTGAATCGCGAGTCCAAGCCCGGCCGCCGTCTGTACAACAAAGTGCAGGAGTTGCCCAGGGTTCAAAACGGCATGGGCATTGCCGTTGTCAGCACGAGCAAGGGCGTGATGAGCGACCGCAAGGCCCGCGAGGAAAACGTCGGCGGTGAACTGCTTTGCACGGTGTGCTAGTTGCGCGCGTGCGGTCGGGCGCCCGTTGGGCGCGGCCACGGCGGGCGCATGCAACCGGATACTGTTAACTGGCAGCCAGGTGAAAGCCATGAGTCGAATTGGAAAACAACCCGTTCCCGTAGTCAGCGGCGCGAAAGTCGCCGTGTCGGGGCAAGTCGTGAAGATGGAAGGCCCCAAGGGCAAACTCGAATTGAATGTCCACAAGGACATCACTGTCAAGCTCGATGACTCCAGCAAGGCCCTGATCGTCACCCGCAAGGACGACGAGAGGCAGAGCAAGGCTCTGCATGGCCTGACCCGCGCCCTGCTGAACAACATGGTCATCGGCGTGACGCAGGGTTATGCCAAGGCGCTGGAAATCCAGGGCGTTGGTTACAAGGCCGAAATCCAGGGCAAGGATCTGGTTCTTTCGGTCGGTTTTGCCAACCAGGTGCATAAGGCCATACCGGCGGACCTGAAGGTGGAGACTGACGGGGCCAAGATCAACATCAGCGGGCCGGACAAGCAGAAGGTTGGCGCCTTTGCCGCCGAGGTGCGCAAGATCCGCAAGCCTGAACCCTACAAGGGCAAGGGCATTCGTTTTGTTGGCGAGAAGGTGAAGATCAAGCCGGGCAAGGCGGTTACCGGCGCTGCGGCCAAGTAAGGCGGTCGCAGATAGTGGCTATCGTTCGGGTGGCGTAATGCCGTCCCGTGTTAGCGAAAGCGATCAACTGAGGATCCGAAATCAGACCGGACCTCCAGGAGTTGAGTGAACATGGCTGACAAGAATGTTGAGAAGGCGAAAAGACTGCAGCGGCGAAAGTTCTCCGTGCGCAAGACTGTTTTCGGCACGATCGAGCGCCCGCGTTTGTCCGTGTATCGCAGCAGCAAGCACATTTACGCCCAGATAGTTGATGACCTGGCCGGGCGCACTCTGGCCGCCGCAGCTTCGACCAAGGCAGTGCTCGGCGAACTCAAGAGCGGCGCGGGCATCGCGGCGGCCAAGCTCGTGGGCAAGGCGATCGCGGAGAAGGCCAAGGCGGCGGGCGTGCAGCAGGTTGGCTTTGACCGCGGCGGTCGGATGTACCATGGGCGAGTGAAAGCCCTGGCGGATGCGGCCCGCGCTGCCGGTCTCAAGTTCTGATAAGTGGCTGTGTTTTATAGACTTTAACCTCATCGAGAGCGAATATGGCTGAACAGCAGGACACACCGCAGGTTGAGGAACAGACCCAGCAGCAGGCGACCGATACGGCGCCGGTCGCTTCGGCACAGCAGGAGCGGTCTGAACGACCGCACCAGGAACGGTCGCAGCGAGGTGGTCAGAGGCAGCAGGGGGGCGGTCGTGGAGGTCCACGACAGCCTCGAAGGCAGACGCCCGAGGACGAGAGCGGCATCGAGACTTCCGTTGTGCGCATCTACCGCTGCTCGAAGGTGGTCAAGGGTGGCCGCACGTTCAGTTTCGGCGCGCTGGTCGTTGCCGGAGACCGTCGCGGCAACATTGGCATCGGCTACGGCAAGGCCAACGAGGTTCCGCCGTCGGTCGAAAAGGCCACGAAAGATGCCCGAAAGGCGATGTTCAAGGTTTCCCTGCGAGGCACGACGATTCCTCACATGGTACGCGGGACGAGCGGCGCTTCCTCCGTGGTGCTGGTTCCGGCCCGGCCGGGTACCGGCGTAAAGGCCGGCAAGAGCGTCCGTCCCTGCCTCGAGTTGGCGGGCATCACCGATATTCTGATGATCATCGGCAAGGGCAAGCGCGCCATCGAGGAGCACTTCGACCGGAAC
>CAYSSA010000103.1:3599-5469 GCA_964433485.1 uncultured Tepidisphaeraceae bacterium
TGGCGGCGCTGAAGCGATTGCAGAATCTCGAGCAGGTTGAACGCGTCCGCGGCGTGCAGATCCCCGTCGAGGCCGGGGAGATCAAATAATCGGTCCCTTAACGCAGGACTCAGCAATCTCAACGAGGATCGATCCATGAGCATGCTTCACGAAATACTCGCCCAGTCGCCACGATATAAGCGTCCACTTCGCAAAGGCCGAGGCGAATCATCCGGCAAGACCTCAGGCAAGGGCACCAAGGGCGCGGGTGCCCGCGTTGGTGGTCCTTACTGGAAACCTGGTCACGAAGGCGGGCAGACTCCTATCCATCGCCGGCTTCCGACTCGGGGATTCTCAAACGATCGCTGGGCACGCAACTGGTACATCGTCAACCTTGGCGACATCGAGGCCCAGTTCGATGCCGGTGCCACGGTGGATGCCCAGGCGCTGATCGGGAAGGGACTGGTTCCCAACACTAAGTTTCCCGTCAAGATTCTGGGCAACGGCGAACTGACGAAAAAGATCACCTTCCAGGCGGGTTGGTATAGCAAGTCAGCCGCCGAGAAGATCGCGGCTGTCGGCGGCAGCGTTTTGACCGATAAGGGCGAGCCGTTTGTATTTCCAAAGCCCAAGAAAAAGTTCGTCAAGCGGGAGAAGGAAAAGGAGCCTGGCAAGAAGGCCAAGGGCGAAGGAAAGCCCGAGGGGCCGGCGCCGGCTGATGCCGCCCCGGCGGAGGCCAAGGCCGCCGAAGCCAAGTAGCCAATCTGCCCGGCTTGTCCGGGCATTTGTATTACGGTCTGACAGGTGATCCAATGTTCAAATCCCTGCTCAATGTCTTTCGGATCCCCGAGCTGCGGAACAAGGTGCTCTTCACCTTGTTCATGCTGTTGATCTACCGGATCGGGTATCATGTGCCGCTGCCGGGCGTTGACCAGGCCAGAATTGCCGAGCAGCGACATAAATCGCAGGGAGACAGTCCCGCCGAACGAATTGCCAACTACGTTTCCTTGTTCTCGGGCGGCGACCTCAGCCAGAGCACGATTTTCGGGCTTGGGATCATGCCGTACATCTCCGCCTCGATCATCTTCCAGCTTCTGGCGACTGTCGTTCCCTCGCTGGAGAAGCTGCAGAAGGAAGGTGAGACGGGGCGACGGAAGATTCAGGAGTGGACACGCTACGCGACAGTGCCTCTGTGCGTGATTCAAGCCGTCTTCTGGCTGAATCACATGCAGAATCCGGGTAATCCACTGGTCATGCGGACTTTCTTCGGGTCGTTCACTTTCTGGTTGATGGGCGTGACCGCACTGACGGCTGGCTGCATCTTCCTGATGTGGCTTGGTGAGCAGATCGACGAATACGGACTGGGCAACGGCATATCGCTCATCATCATGGCGGGTATTGTGGCCCGCATGCCAATTGCCATCGTTCAGACCGTTGAGCTGTCGCACGATGCCAATCAGATGAACGTCGGCAAGATACTCTTTCTTCTGGCATCGTTTGTCTTTGTTGTCACCAGCGCCATTCTGATCACCCAGGCGCAGCGGCGCATTCCCATCCAGCAGGCCAAGCACACGCGCGGCCGGCGCATTTACGGCGGCCAGCGTGTGCTTGGCCTGCTCCGCGTGAATCACGGCGGCGTCATGCCCATCATCTTCGCCCAGTCGCTGATGCTGTTTCCAAGCATGGGGCTTGGGTACATCATTCATGCATTCGACCCGAAGGATCCTGGGTGGATCGGGCGGTTCTTCATTTTCCTCAACGCTCAGTTCCACTGGGGCGGATTGATGTATGCCCTGCTGGAAATGGTCATGATCTACTTCTTCGCGTACTTCTGGACGACCGTGCAGTTCCAGCCGAAGGAGATGGCCAATCAGCTTCGCGACTACGGCAG
>CAYSSA010000103.1:5479-5871 GCA_964433485.1 uncultured Tepidisphaeraceae bacterium
TGGCCTGCGGCCTGGCAAGCGAACCGCCGACTATCTCGAGCGCGTGATGACACGGATCACGTATGTTGGCGCCGGATTCCTGTGCGCGATTGCCGTGATTCCGACCCTGGTGGCCAGCTCGATGCAGATCCCCATGACCATTTCACAGTTCCTTGGCGGAACGGGTCTGTTGATCGTGGTGAGCGTCGCGCTGGACATGGTGCAGCGTATTGAGGCGAATCTGCTCATGCGCAACTACGGCGGGTTCCTCAGTGGCCCCGGCGGTGGCAAGGGCAAGCGGATAAAGGGCAGGCAATACTGATTCGGAGAACCGGAACGCGGCCGCTGTGCCGGGGCCGGGGTTTTTGGTATGGCGATCGAAATCAAGGCGCCCCGGGAAATCGGGATTATGC
>CAYSSA010000103.1:5895-13648 GCA_964433485.1 uncultured Tepidisphaeraceae bacterium
CACCGCATCCTCTCGCTTATGCGGGATGCGACAGTTCCAGGGGTGACGACGGCAAGCCTGCTGGAAATCTGTGTTCGCGAGTTGGATCAGGCCGGGGCCATTGGGCTCTCCAAGAACTATCCGACCTACAAGCCCGGCGAGGGCTTCCCCGCCGAGATGTGCATCAGCATCAACGAGGAAGTTGTTCATGGGATTCCCAGCGAACGTCGCCTGAATAACGGTGACGTGGTGAAGCTTGACCTGGCGTTGTCACTGGATGGTTACTGTGCTGATACGGCCATCACGGTTGGCGTCGGAACTCTTGGCCCAAGGGCCGCAAAGCTCCTTCGGGTAACCAAGGAAACGCTGGACCTGGCACTGGAGCAGATTCGTCCGGGTCGGCGCTGGTCGGACATCGCCCGTCTGATGCAGTGGAATGTCGAGAAGAACAAGTTTTCGGTGGTTCGAGAGTTTGTCGGCCATGGTATTGGCCGGGCCATGCACGAGGACCCCAAGGTTCCGAACTTTGTCACGCCTGAGCAATTGCGGGGCGATTTTGTGCTTGAGGCCGGCATGACATTCGCGGTCGAGCCGATGGTGGTCACGGGCAAGCGGGAGGTTGATATGCTTCCGGACCAGTGGACGATTGTGACGGTTGACCGCCAGCCAGCCGCCCATTTCGAGCATACCGTCGCAGTGACCGAAACCGGCGTGGACGTGCTTACCGATGGTCGCCCGGCGGCAGTCACGACGACCGTCTAGTCGCCGTTGGAGAATGCTGAAGGATCGGAATTGATCGCTGGCAGCCCTTGAGTGGCGGCGGAATTTATGCTAATTTAGATGGTTCACCCTATAGAACCGTCCGTTTGCAAAAAGGTGATGTGTCATGAAGGTACGAACCAGTGTCAAGAGAATCTGTGAGAACTGCAAGATTGTCCGCCGCAAAGGCACGGTGCGGGTGATCTGCACCAACGTCAAGCACAAGCAGCGTCAGAAGTAATCGTTCGGTACTCTGTCCGTTTGGAAACCTGGAGCAACTATGCCTCGTATTGCAGGCGTCGACATTCCGGCCAACAAGCCCATCTGGATCAGCCTCAGCTACATCTATGGCATCGGCCGGACCAACAGCAAGATCATCCTCAAGGAACTGGCGATCGACCCCCAGCGTCGCGCCAAGGATCTGAGCGAAGAAGAACTGGCCAAGATCATCGGGATCATCGACCGGAGCTATCTGGTGGAAGGTGCGCTGCGGCGCAACCAGCAGCAGAACGTCAACCGGCTGCGAGAGATCAAGTGTTATCGCGGCGAACGGCATCGCCGATCGCTCCCAACGCGCGGTCAGCGGACGCGTTCCAACGCCCGTACACGCAAGGGGCCGCGTAAGACGGTTGCCGGCAAGAAGGGCGTGAAGGAACTGGGCAAGTAACAGGCAGTGGGTTGGTGGCTGGCAGCGTCGGCATTTGCTTGCCGCGTGGGCTACTTGCTGAAAGCCGCCGACTAACGAATTTTTCATGGCGCGGGTACGGCTTGATGGCCGGTGGATCCGTGCGAGGTGACAACGAACATGGCAGAACAGGCAAAGACAGCGGCTCCGGCGGCGCCGCCGGCCGCGAAGAGCGGTGGCGGCAAAAAGCGAATTCGCAAAGGCGTGACCAAGGGCATCGCCCACGTCAAGTCCACCTTCAACAACACGATCGTGACCATCACGGACATGGCCGGCGAGACTATTTCCTGGGCGTCCGCCGGCACGGTGGGCTTCAAGGGCGCGAGAAAGAGCACTCCGTTTGCCGCCGGCCGTGCCGCCGAGAAGGCAGCCGCCGAGGCGCGCAAGCACGGTATGGTCGAAGTGGAGGTCAAGGTCAAAGGACCAGGCGCCGGTCGCGAGCAGGCGATCATCCAGTTGCAGCACGCGGGTCTGAAGATCAGTTGTATCGAGGACGTCACTCCGCTGCCTCACAATGGCTGCCGGCCCCCGAAGAAGCGCAGAGTGTAATTGAAAAAAGCAGATAGTGGATGGTGTAAGGCGGATAGTCTGGCAGACTGCTCGTTATTCACCATCGGCTATCAACCACCAACTATCAAGTACGCCTGATCCGACGAGGCGAAAGCACAGATGGCCCCCATCGGTGGGGGCGGGAACCTTTTGCAATTCGGTCGGGCAAACGAGGAGATTACCATGAGAGTTCGCTGGCGCGGATTGGAACTGCCGTCGCGGGTTACTCGCGATGCACAGGTGTCCACGGAAACCTACGGGAAGTTCATTGTCGAACCGTTCGAGCGGGGTTTTGGCACCACGGTCGGCAACAGCCTTCGGCGCATTCTGTTGTCCTCCCTCGAGGGAGCCGCCGTAACATCCGTCAAGATTAAAGGCGCGGATCATGAATTCTGCTCGATTCCCGGGGTCATGGAAGACGTCGCGGACATTATCCTCAATGTCAAGAGCCTCATCGTCAAGATTGACGCCGACGAGCCGAAGGAGATGAAACTCGTCGCCAGAAAGGCCGGCAACATTACCGCCGGCATGATCGAAGCCGATCCATCCATTACCATCATTAATCCTGATCATGTTCTCTGCACGCTTACCGAGGACGTTGCTTTTGAAATGACGTTTACCGTCGGCAAGGGTCGAGGCTATGTTACCGCCGCTGAGCATCGCGAAGGCCAGGAGGAACAGGTTGCCGGCGTCATCGACGTCGATTCGATTTATTCACCGGTAACCCGAGTGCGGTATGCGACGGAAGATGCCCGTGTCGGCCAGAAGACCGACTACGACCGGCTCATCCTCGAAATATGGACCAACGGGACCATCACTCCGGAGATGGCGCTGGTCGAGGCCGCCAAGATTCTCCGCAAACACCTCAATCCCTTCGTCCAGTATTTTGAACTCGGCTCCGATGTGGCATCGGAAGAAGCGCTTAGTGGGCTTCGCGAGGCCAGTGCGCCGGCGGTGGATCCGGAAATTCAGAACAAGCTCGGAATGCCTGTTCAGTCGCTGGATTTGTCCGTCCGCGCCAACAACTGTCTCGAGTCGGCCAAGATCCAGACCGTTCGCGACCTGGTGAGGAAGACCGATGCGGAACTGCTCAAAGTCCGCAGTTTTGGAAAGACCAGTCTTCGCGAGGTCAAGCGGAAGCTTGCCGACCTGGGTCTAAGTCTCGGTATGGACGTTGATAATCTTGCCGCTGCCCAGCAGGCGGCGTTTGTCATGTCGGATGATGACGATACGCCCGGTGATGAGTCCGGTCAGCCGGCTCCCACTGAATAGTGCAGTGTTATGACAATGAATGAAGAGTATCCCGGTCGCTCGATGGGCGGCCGGACAGACTGACAGGAGTTGACCCATGCGTCACATGTACCGAGGCCGCCAGCTAAGCCGAGACACCGAGCATCGAAAGGCCCTTCGTCGCAACCTTATTCAGAGTCTGATCGAGAACGGCAAAGTCCGCACGACTCTTCCCAAAGCCAAGGAATGCCGCTCATTGGCGGAGAAGCTCATCACGCTTGCCCGTGAGAATACGCTCAACGCGCGTCGGCGGGTGATTCAGATCCTTCAGGATCGCCGCCTGGTCGACGAAAAGCAGGATTTCATTGACGCCTCGACGGGACAGCCCACGACCGTTGTGCAAAAGCTATTCAAGGAAGTGGCGCCGAAGTTCGTCGGTCGCAATGGCGGCTATACCCGAATCATCAAACTTCCTGAGCATCGCATCGGCGATGGAGGAAGCCTCGTGCTGCTTCAATTGCTGACCGAGGAGTCCAAGCCCACCGGGACCGCCCGAAAGAGCGCCGGTTTCCGCCGGAAGCGTTCTGAAAAGCGCCGGGCATTTGCCAACGAACTCAAGAAGAAGCAGAAGACCGACGCGCCTGCCGCCGAGGCCGCTCCCCAAAGCTGAGCGGCCGGCGCGGATTGGCATCGCGGCGAGGATCCTCGGTCCGTCGCCGTGGTGCATTCACGCCTGCGGCAACGCCAGGGTTTTCAGGCGGTCACTCGCAGCCGAAACGAAAAAGGGAGTCGATTCCGTGCAATCGACTCCCTTCTTGTTTCCATGCATGTCGTCGTTTACTTACCCGACAGGTTGTAACACATCAGGGTATCGTTGCTGCGCAAGTAGAGCTTGCCGTCAACAATGACCGGATGCGCCCAGCTCGGACCGTCGGACACCGGAGCCTTGAAAGTCCCTTTGAGCTTGTAGCCCGTCGGCGAGGCCTCGATCGAGGCCACAACGGCGTCCTTCTCGTAGCGGAAGATCAAGTGCCCGTCCGCATACAACACCGCGGCGGAGCCGCCGGCTTCAGCCTTGGGCGCTTTCCAGACGATCTTGCCGCTGGCCATCTCGATGCAGACCGGCAGCCCGGCGTTCTGGCCGGTTCCGCCGTATAGGTGATCGCCGACCAGGACCACGCCACCGTGATGATTGGCGAAAGTCTTGGCGTCAAGAAAATATACCTCCTCCGCTTTCACGCCGCCCTGTCCGTCCGCCGACAGCTTCAACAGCGCCGAGCCGGTGCCATAGGCGCGACTGGCAAAGACCATATCCCCTTTGACCACCGGGTTGGTGATGTTGGCGACATCATTGATCACCCGGTTGTAACCCCAGAGGAACTTGCCGTCCTCGGCCCGTACGCCAATTACACCGCGTCCGGTCAGGGTGATATATTGCCTGACGCCGGCGCAATCGGCCGCCACGATCGAACTATAGGCCGCTCCGTCCTTCCCCCTGGGCCCGAGTTTGCCTTGAGATGACTTCCATATCAGGGCCCCGGTTTTCTTGTTCAGAGCCACCATGGTGGCATCCGGGCCGCCTGGTATGCACAACAGTTTGTCGCCATCAATCAGAGGAGATTCGCTGAATGCCCAGACGCTCATCATCTTGCCGCCAAACTCTTCCGGCAGGCTCTTACGCCAGACTTCTTTGCCGTCGGCGGCATTGACGCAGACCAGGTCACCATGGGTTCCCAGCGCATACACAAGTTCCCCATCGACTGTCGGCGTGCATCGCGATCCATCACCCCATCCCTTGCCGACCTTCGTGGCCCACAGTTCCTTCCTCGTGGACAGATCAAATGCGACCACAAATTGATCGCTGCCGCGGTCGCCCATTGTGTACAGCCTACCCTTCACGATGCTGACGCTTGAATAGCCCTTGCCCATACCGCTCATCTTCCAGAGCAGCTCGGGCTGCTTAACCGACCAATCCATTGCCAGGCCGGTCTCTTCACACCGGCCATCGCTCTTTGGGCCACGGAAGTTTGCCCAGTCGCCAAGAGCCGAGGCGCCAAGGCATGCGGACAACACGGCGGATGCAAACAGGATTCGCTTCTTCTTCATGAACAGTCTCCTTATGGTTGTCGGTAATACCCGCGAGGTTCAATTGTGTGGAATCATACCGGAAACCGGTCGGGTTGGACGTGGCCGGCGCTGCCATTGGGCATCCTTCGGCCACCGCGTTCGGCTTCAATCCTGTCCATGGCGGCGCCCGGCCTTGATTTCGGACCGCCGTTTCTTGGACTCCAGCCGCCGCATTTTGGAAGCCCTTGTGGGGCGGGTGGCGCGCCGTGTCTTTGGCCTGTGCTGCGCCTGAACGAGAATCTCTCGCAGCCGCAGGAATACTGCGTCACGGTTGGATTCCTGTGATCGCGAGGTGTCGGCGGTGATGACCAGAACCCCCTCTTTGGTCAGGTATTGATTCGCGATGGATTCGAGCCGTCTCCGTGCGCACTCATCCAGCCCGCGGATGGCGGCCAGGGAGACGCGCAACTCGGCCTTGGTGTTCACCTTGTTGACGTTCTGTCCTCCCGGACCGGATGAACGGCAGTAAGACACAACAACGGCCGACTCGTCTGCAAAGACGCCGGGAGCAAGTTCGACTTGGGCACGACCGGTGTCCATGAAAGCAGGGGGGATCAGGGCAGGGTTGTCGGCAGGGTTGCGGGAACCTTTCCAGACTTGTGCTCGCGTTCATGCAGGACGATTTGCAGGTGGCGGGTCGCGCTGCCGATGAATATGACCACCAGCAGAATGACGATGTTTACCCGCATCCATGTCACCGGATTCTCTGGCGGCCGACTGCCGATGGTCAACAACACGGCGATCGTCATGGCAATCAACCCGACGGCGACATGGGCCAACGCCCACCGGGCCACAGCGAAGAACGCCGGTGTGAGGTAGGGATCCCACATGCGATAGACCGTGACCGAGCCGCTCAGGAGCAGTCCCGCCACGCTGATCCAAACCACCCAGCGGAACACGAGCCTCGCTCGGGCAAAAACATAGAACCGCTGCTCATTCTTCAGGTCTTCAAGGGCGATTGGCAGCACCAGCTCGAAGAACAATGTTCCGCCGGCAATGAGAGTGCTGCACACGATGTGCATCCATCGCATCAACGGATAGAGGATATTCGGCCAAAGCTCAGACATGAACGAACACCGAAGAGGATCATAACGGCAACCGCGGGCGAATGCGAGAGGTCGGGTTGATCCATTCAGGTTTCGGTCGGACCGGTACGGAGAATCACTTGGTGTTCACAAGACAAGGTGGAATCACCATTTCATCCTAACCATGACGACAGTTGGTACCGCATTTGGTAAGCCGCCCATGCCGCCGCGATTGCCAGCCCTACCCACCACATCAACCGGAGCCATCGCCCGATGCGACGCGGACGCAATGCTCGGTCCACCCATTGACGCACCGCCGGCCCGATTTCCTGATCCGCAGGGGTCAGCCGAACGTACGCCTCTCTTGTCCTCCGCAGCAGGTCGTCGGTCTCTGATCCGGCCATGGCCGATAAGGCGGCTTCGGCCGCTCGCAGGTGTCCAGCGGCGGCGCTGGTCGAGCAGTCCATGGCGATGGCCAGCGCGCGTTCGGACAACTGCTCGCAACGAAACAGCAGGACGGCCTCGCGCTGTTGCTCCGGAAGCAGACGCAGGGCGCGAACAAATGCCACAAATTCGGCCGTCTCGCCTTCGCCGCGCGTCAATGTTTCCAAAGCGGCACTTGGTGCATGCCGGGCGGATCGGCGCGCCGTCAACACCGTATGGTGGGCGAACCAGCGCCAAGGCGCGCCGGGATCCGTCCATTTATCAAATCGGCGGGCACCCTGCCGCATCACGAAGGCGACGATCCCACGCGCGACGTCCTCCCGCCCGGAGAGTCCCATCGCCATTCGCATCACGGTTGGATAGACCGTTGCCAGTACCTCGTGGATCGCTTTCGGTTGGCCGCGGCGGGCCGCCTCTACCACGTTCTCGTCGAGTGTCTCAACCCGCGATGGTCTGCTGGGATCGGATGGCATGGCACTGATCACCATTCATGGCTGGCGGGCGGGCACAAATCCGCGAGAGGCATTCTGGCGAATCTGCACCAGTCCCATCAACGGATCTTCAGGCAACAGATCCACGGGGCCGGCCCATGACGCCGATTCGCCCGTGCGTCCGCGATGTTGCAGGAAATTCATTCGCAGAACCAGCGGTCGCTGGCCTGTCTTGCCCGGCGGCAGCAGTGTTCCCATGGAATCATGATTTCGCCTCGCCAGATGGCGTTGGTTACGTTGGTGGCGTAGCGGATATCCGTGCTGCCGAATGCCTGCCAGGGGTTGACGGTCAGCTTCGGGTCCAACCTCCGGAAAACCTCGACTTGGCCTCGCGGTTTGAACGTAAGGTGGAACAATGGACCGACCTCCGACGGGTAGACCGGTTGGATCACGAGTTCGACAATGTCTTCGCCCCACGCCCGGCCGAATTGCCTTTCGACGAAGCTCCTTTCCGCGTTCGTTAT
>CAYSSA010000103.1:13692-16706 GCA_964433485.1 uncultured Tepidisphaeraceae bacterium
TGTGGAGTAGATCGCGGATTCCGTCGAGGCGTACTCAAGTCGTTGCGCGTGCAATGCCGGCCGGTCCATCAGCCGAACCAATTTCCCCTGGAAAAGCATGTCCTCGCCCATCCAGTCGTTGAGACTTCCATCCAGTGATGGGTCGGCCCCTTGACGTTGTTCACTGAACGAAACCGGGAGTACGACCGACATCGTGTATGATTGTTTTGAGTAGCCCTCGGTGAACAGCAGGTGGGCTGACGGCGACTTGTCGGGAACAACGGCGCCCAGGTCCACGGCGGCATCAATCGTGAATCGCGCGACCGAAAACGCGGCAGTCCGCGGTACATCGACCGGTGCGGGCGAGACCGCCCACGCGTCGGGCGCTGCCTTCCACTGCAACCGGTTCGGCTCCGGGCGAAGATCCGCCGGGTTGTAAATGTCGATCCCCAGTTTCAACGCCACCAGGTTCTTCATGCCGGCGGGTGATAGCACCCAGTCAGCGGTGCGCGGCAGCAGAATTGGCCGGGCCTGTGATTGTGTCCATGCCGCGAGATCGTAAGCAAGCTGTCGTTCGGCCGCGGCGTCGGTGGGCTGTCCCGGACGTGAGATCTGGATGGTTCGGGAGAGCAGGTCAACAGCATGCTCCCACGCCGCCGGATCGGCCGAGGCGCTGACCAGGCCGTATACCGCGTCCGCCGCCTGGCCAGGCTGAAGTTCCACCGGCTTTACCAATAGCCGCGCAATGGCCATGGCTCGCTCGCCCTGCCCCCTTTGGCGAGCCAGCCAGAGGTACTCATAGTCCTGCTGAGCTCGCCGCAGCCATTTGAGCTGGATCGACGGAACAGGTTGTGAGATCCCGAACCACTCTCCGGGATAGAACCACACGACCTCATCCGGATCGCCCGGAGTCTCGACCGACGGCTGAGCCGGCAAGACCGAATCCCATTGCACCAACGACGCGCCTCGCAGATAAGCCAGCATCGCCCAGAGGCGAGTCTGTCGCTCATCCGCCCCGGCGCTCACGTTCGGCACCAGGCCGGGTTGGTCTGTCCTGAGCCACTTCCCGGCGGTTGGCAGTTTCTGCATGGAAGCGGTCGAAACCAGCGGGCTCGCGGAGACACGGAGCCGCTCCAGATGAGCTACCTGAATCCGGCCGGCGGCATCCGATCCCGCAATGCGTGTTTGCTCCTCTTCCAGCGGAATATTTACCCTCAACCGAGGGTGGGCATTGAGAATCTGAGCGGCTTGCCCGGAGATGGCATAGGATTCCTCGATGCCGATTCGGCCAAATCCCTGACGGGGCACTGCTGCCGCCGACCGCCTGAGCCAGTCAAGTTGGTCAAAGTGCGAGGCTACTTCCGCCCAGTAAATCCCCTGTTGCTCCGTCGTGTACTCATTAAGCTTGTCCATGATGGGCAACGGCCAGAAGCCAGTGGGTACGGCGTCAGCGAACGCTGTTCCGGAAAACCACCCGGACACCAATGAGTCGTAGTCGGTCCAGTCGATGATGGGCTTACCTCCAAGCCATTTAACGGTTGGCTGCATTCGCGGCACCACCAAGTCCACCCGATGTAAGTGCGCAATCCGGACCATGTCGTCAATCAAACGCACGGCTTGCGCCTGTTTCTCATCCTTGCGCGACAACAGGCGAGGTGGAAGATTGCCGAAAAAGCCCGGCCAGTGCCTCTGCAGCGATTCCCATTGAGCAGCGCCGACGAAGGCCAGATGCCGCTCATCGGGCAGCACGAAATCCTCGACGTGTATCTTCACCGTGGCCGAAAAGGACACCCGGCCATCCTCAACCAGCTTGCATTCTGTTTCATAATCGCCAGGCGTGATGGCAGGGGGGATTTGAATGTCGAACCAGACAATCGGAGCGACGCCAGTCGGCCTCAGCCGGCTAAACTCCATCGTTCCATTGCTAAGCTCAATTGGCAGCAGGGCTCGCGGCAGACTGGCCTCTTCGGCGCTGCGGCCAGTGTATCGGACGAATCCGGCTCGGTTGCTGTCAATTGGCAAAGGCAGAACCTGCGCTGCCGATACCACACTCAAGGGGATCGTCGCTTTGCCTTCCGTGTGTTGTATAGCGCCGAGTTGAAGCGCATAACCACGCCGGGAGAAATCCTTTGCAGGATTATTGATCTGAACGGCAAAGTGAACGACTTCGTTTCTTGCGGCGATGAGCCGTATAGGCGGATTCACGGCGATCGGCCGGATGGCATCGACAAATCGAACCATCTGAACGCGAGCTGGTGGCTGGTTATCGTCAGGCGCGGCCGAGGATGAACCGGCGTTTCCCGGATTGCCTCCGAAGTTGCATCCCGCGAGAACAACGACTAGGGCCCATGCGATGAAGATGCGGCAGTTGTGCGATGAAAGGTACAACGCGATCCTTACAGGCGAGAAGTTGAAGCGATCCGAAATCACAGACCCATCCTTCGTTGACTTGCCGGCATCTAATTCTTTTGGCCTTCCAAGGCCGCGTGGTGTATCAGGAGACTTCAGCCCACCAGACATCGATTATTGATGCCGGAGGTTCGGTGTTGTCTCAGAAAGCAAACCGGTTTCAAACGACCTTGGGATTTTGGCATAAGCGGCGGCAATGCACAACACATCTAATCGAGTTGGATGTTTGCGTGATACTTGAGCATGGTTTGGGCAGACGCCGCATCTCTGGTCGATCGACGCAGTAAAGCCTCGGCCAAATTGATTGGATCGAGCGTTGCAATGCACTGTCCCGTCTGGCACGCCCGTTGCAAAGAAGCATCTTAACGGCCACTCCAGTCGCAAGATAAGGGTGTGTCGCCCTGGCAAAAAAGAAACGGAGCGTGCTGCTGAACAGCACGCTCCGAAAATGCAAACCTCGTTTCCTCCTCCGCCAGGCTGCACGGCTTCTTACCCTCTCCGTGCAGCCTTTTTCCGTTTGGCACACATGGAGTGCGAGGTGCCGACGTTTGCGTCGGAGCATCAAGCACGCCTTCGCCGCATCAGACCCAGCGCCCCGACGCCCAGCAGCGTCAGCACGCCCGGCT
>CAYSSA010000104.1:0-3136 GCA_964433485.1 uncultured Tepidisphaeraceae bacterium
TGCTGGCTCTGAAACTCAAGGACTGGATCGAGAAGCGGCAATGGACGCTGGCGGAAGACCGGGCGCTGCGCGACATCGCCAAAGCGTTTGCCACGGCCAACGAAGGCGTGCTCAAACAGAATGGGATCGTTACTTTGCCGAACAAGCTCACGTTGTCCCTCGATCCCGCCGCCGACGCCGGACTGCGCGGCAAGCGCGACGCCTGGGTGAAGGCGAAGTTCGACGCAGCCGTCAAATAGCCGCACCGCGGGTCTTCGCGCGGTCACCGTTTCTTTTTCAAGAACTCCTGAAGTTGCGAAAGCGGGCGTGCGTTCAGAACACCTGCCGCCAACAGGCCCGCGCGCCGGGCTACGCCCAATCCGTAACGCATCTGGTCCAGTTCTCCGACCGCGTGGGCGTCGGTGTCTATCGCAATGACCACCCCCGCCGCCGCGGCCGCTCTACAGCGAACATCGTCCAGATCCAGCCGCTGCCAACTTGCGTTGATCTCCATTGCCGTCCCGCTGCCTGCCGCCGCAGAAAATAGCCGCCCGAAATCCGGCAACAGCCCTTCTCGCCCGTTGATGATCCGGCCGGTTGGATGCCCAATCACATTCACATATCGATGCTCGATGGCGCGAAGCAGACGTTCCGTGGCCTTGGCCGGTTCCTGCCGAAGCGAGACATGCGGACTGGCGACAACTATATCGAGTTCCGCCAGTATCGCATCCTCATAATCCAGTCGCCCATCCGCCAGAATATCCACCTCGGCGCCGGCCAGCAGCGTGAGGCCTCTCACCCGGTCGCCTGTCCTGCGAATCTCCGCCACATGCTTCATCAAGCGTTCCGGCGTCAAGCCATTCGCCTGAACCATGGCTTTGGAATGGTCCGTGATCGCCAGATACTCGTATCCTCTGGCCTTCGCGGCTTCGGCCATTTCCTCAATGGTGTTGCCGCCGTCTGACGCAATCGTATGAGTGTGCAAATCCCCGCGAATGTCCGGCAGCTCGATGAGCCGAGGCAGTGCGCCGACCAGCGCCTGTTCAACCTCGCCCCGATCCTCACGAAGCTCAGGCGCTACGAACGCCATGCCAAGCGCGCGGAATATCTCCTGTTCCGTCTCAGAAGCCACCGGCCGAACCTCGGGCGGCCGCCCCGGCTGCTTCTCGGCCTTGTCGTAGTCGTCCAGGCGGTACAAGCCCCATTCGTTGAGTGTGAACCCCAGTTTCTGCGCCAGCCCGCGGACTTGCACGTTGTGTTCCTTAGATCCCGTGAAGTACATCAGCGCCGCACCGAAATGTGCCGAGGGCACCATTCGCAGATCCACCTGCAGCCCGCCGGATGTCTTGACGCTCGCCCTGGTCGCCCCTTTGGCAAGCACTTCCGCAACAACGGGCAGTGAAACGAATTGCCCGGCAATCCCCGCGCCATCTTCTGGTTCGGCGATCGCCGCGACCACATCCACATCCGCGATGGTCTCCTTCCACCGCCGCAGACTTCCGGCGATCTCGGCACGCAGCACACCGGGAATGCTCCGCACCTGCCGCAGCAATTCATTGGCCACCGGCCAGACCTCACCCAGCGGATGGCGCAGCACCACCGTGCCATCGGCGCCGGTGCGGCGCTTGAGCGACTCAATTCCTTTGCGTATGGCATCGAGTTTCTTCGGACCGATTCCTTTAAGCCCGTCGAGCCTTCCCTCCGCGATGGCCGCCTCCAGTTCCGCCAGCGAAGTGACGCCACGCTCCTTCCACAACAGGTGCAACGTCTTTGGCCCCATGCCTTCGATTCCCAGCAACGGTGGCAATCCGGCCGGCACCTCGGCCGACATCTCCTCGTAGGCGATCGCTTTCCCCGTGCGCAGATACTCCTCAATGATCGCCTGGCTCGACTTGCCGATCCCTTCGATCTGCCCCAGGGTTCCGTCTTCCATGCACTTTCTCAGATCGAGACTCGTTTCCCGAAGCACGCGCGACACCTTGGCGAACGCGATCACCTTGAACGAGTTCTCTCCCTTCAGTTCCATAAGCGTGGCCATGGATGCAAACAAGTCGGACAGCTCGATGTTCGTCGCCATACTCACAGCATAGCCGTCTCGCCTTGAAAACGCACCGCAAATGCTCAAGATGCTGACCCCATGGACGATACCCAGCCAACCGTTGAACAGGACGTTCAGACCCCTGCCGCTGAAGCCTCGCCTCCACAGGAGCCTGAGCCCGAGCGCCAGTCGAGTGGCGAGGCGGAACCGGACGGCGTCGAACCAGACATCGTCGAACCTGCCGACGGCCCGGTCGATATCGAGCCTGCGGAAACGGAGACGGCCGCCGAGGACCGGCAACCTGAGCTCAGCCTCGGAGTGCTCGAGGCATTGTTGTTCTCCACGCATTCCCCGCTCACTCCCGCGCGTCTGGCTGAACTGATGGAACTCAAGTCGCAGAAAGCCCTCAAGAAGGCAATCAAGGAACTCAATCACCAGTACGAGCTGTCGGGGCGCAGCTTCCGCATCGAACAAGTGGCCGGCGGATACCAGATGCTCACCCTGCCCGAGTATGGCGAGTGGCTGGCGCGGCTGCTGAGGCGGGAGAGCGACTCCAAACTGACCCGCGCGGCCATCGAAACTCTCTCGATCATCGCCTACAAGCAACCCATTCTCCGGGCCGAGATCGAAGCCATCCGGGGCGTAGCCTGCGGCGAAACCGTTCGATCGCTGATGGAGAAACACCTGGTCCGAATCGCCGGGCGTGCCGAAGTGCCCGGAAGACCCATTCTCTACGGCACAACCAAACGGTTCCTCGAGGTGTTTGGCCTCAACTCGTTGAAGGAACTGCCCGGAACCGAAGAACTGCAACTGCCCAGGTCTCTCGAATCGACCCCCGAAGCACCCGCCCAGCCCACCCCTCCGCAGACATAATCGCGAATCACATTTCCAAATCGTTTCACCAGCCCTGGGTCGTGGCGCCGCACCATTTGGGGCTGGACGCTGAACATCCGTTGGATTCTCGGACCTGCCCGCTCCCGCCGACCGAAACTGGATTCATTTGCCCGCCGTGGGAACGAATCGTAAATCGAACCTGTCTTGTCGCGCGGAACTGCGAGGTGCTTAATGAGTTCCGCGTGATGGGACGACGGATCCCCGACAAAGGCAAAGCCGCCGTGA
>CAYSSA010000104.1:3146-5949 GCA_964433485.1 uncultured Tepidisphaeraceae bacterium
GGCGGCGCTGGACGATGAAGTCCGGCTCACCCGAGACGCGCCCGTCATCGCGCACGCCCGGGTGATGCGCAAAGCGTCCGGTCCGCGACGGCCTGGCCGGGCGGATCGAGGACGCTGCCGAAAGGATGCCGACGTCGTCCGACAATGTGCCGGACGTAAATCAGTCGTCGCACTTCCAGAAGGTTTCATGCCTTCCCGTGTTGGGTCCGTCACAAGCGCGTGTTTCGCGGATCGTGGCGGCCGATAAAGCCATCGCCGGTCACATTGCCCTCTCAAACGCGCTTGTGCTTAAGTCGCGGCTCACCCGCGCCGATGTGGTGAGGGATCGAGGCTCCGATGGGCCTCGATCCGGCCGGATGCGGAAAAACACCCGGCCCAGAGGGCACAACAACGCGCCGGCGGCTGCTGACGAGGCAGGAAGCCAAAGCGAGTCAGCAGACTCAAGAAAGGAGGGCCGCCAGGGCGATTCTCGACGCCGAATGACGTACGCGTCGGGAAACGCAAATCGTGCCAGTGAAGCACAGACACCGCCCGGCGGGACGCCCCGCGGTCAAGTGGCTTCGGCCGATCTGTCAGAGGGCCGCCAGCTCGTTCGCGATGCAGACAACAGTCCCGGCGACAGGGCATGCACCCGCCCGCGCCGGAGGTAACACAACGGAACCCTTCACAGGAGGCATTCAAATGATCGCTCGTCAAGCAAAGCGCGGTTTTACACTCGTCGAAATCCTTATCGTGGTCATCATTCTGGGCATTCTCGCGGCCATCGTGATCCCGCAGTTCACGAACGCCAGCCAGGACGCCCGCCGCAGCAGTCTGGTCAGCCAGTTGCAGACGCTGCGTTCGCAGATCGAGTTGTATAAGTTGCAGCACAAGGACGTTCTGCCCGACCTGATCACCAGCTGGGATCCGCTGACCACCAAGACCGACGCGGATGGCGTGCTGACCGCGGGCACCGGTTTCGGCCCCTATATGCAGGCGGCCCCGACCAACCCGCTGAACGGACGCGGCAACGTCGTCAACGGCGACGGCACCGCTGCCGCCGGAGCGGCCTGCGGCTTCGTCTATCACTATGCCGCCGGCGCCGGCACTGGCCGAATCTGGGGTACCGACACCAACGGCACCACCATCTTCGCCGAGTAATTGTTCGCTCAACAGCCTTCCCGGCGGCGGGGTCGTCACCCGCCGCCGGGCTTCCCTGACCACAGCGGGCAACGCCGACGTTAAAGCAACCGCCCGCGCGGTCCAGCGGTGATTGCGGGTGGCACATGAGAGAGAGCCGAAACACAGTTGTTTGCGATGCGGCCGGAAGCCCGCGGGGCTTCACGCTCATCGAACTGCTGATCGTCATCACCATCCTTGGCATCCTGGCTGCGATTGTCGTCCCGCGCTTTTCCGATGCCTCGCACACGGCCAGGGAAAACGCCCTCAAGGATGACTTGCGTTATCTGCGGACCCAGGTCGTCGTCTTCAAGGCTCAGCACAGGGACGTCGCTCCCGGATATCCCAACGGAGACACCACGGCCGTCCCCACGGCCGTTGACTTCGTCAAACAGATGACCGGCAACACCAGCGAGCTGGCCAAGGTCGGTGCGGGAGCGTCGTTCAACCTCGGGCCCTATGTGCCGCGGATCCCCGTCAATCCCGTCAACGGTCTGGACACGGTCCGGGTCATCGGCAACGGCGCCCCGCTGCCCGGCCCGGACAACTCCACCGGATGGATTTACAAGCCGCAGACGCTTGAAGTCATTCCCAACTGCACTGGAGTGGACAGTGAAGGCCGCAGGTTCGCGGATTATTGATCGACCCGGCCGCACTCGGCGCGGCTTCAACCTCATCGAGGGCATGGTGGGAGTGTCCGTACTGGCAATCGCCACAACGGCCATTGTCATCCCCATCAGCGCCGCCATCGAACACACCCGCCATGCGGACCAGTCACTGACCGCCGCCACGCTCGCCCGGCAATTGATCGAAGAAATCGCATCCAAGCCGTTCCGCGATCCCCTCTGGCCCTCCAGTGGACCGGGTCCCGAGCCCGGCGAAACCACCCGAGCAGCCTTCAGCAATGTCGACGACTACCACGGATACACCGATTCCACCACCACATTGATCGCCATCAACGGCGTTTCCACCGCCCTGCCCACCGAACGCGGAGTCTTCACGAGGTCCGTCACCGTCGCTTACCGCGATTCCCCCAACGGAACCCCCGTTAGCAGAGGCGACTTCGCCCTCGTGACCGTCACGGTCACCATGCCGAGCGGCCAAACCGTCAGCGTACACAGACTCTTCTCGGATTATGCGAGGAACTGAGATGACGCAACGGAGGCCAACTTCCCGCCGCTTGTCGGCTCCGGCGATGACGCTGATCGAGTTGCTCATGGGCCTATGCATTCTCGCCCTGATCGGCGCGGCTCTGGCGGCGCTATTGACGCTGTCGGCCGAAAATTGGAACCACAGCCAGAGCCGGCACAACATACGCGCCGCGTCACTGGGCGGAGCCAACCAGGTGGCGGCAATGCTGCGCAGCGCAAAGCTCATCGGCGTTGCCTACAGCGACGGCAACCTGGCCAACCCCGCGGCGACGGCCTCGACGACCGGATCCACCTGCGTATCCGACGCGACCGTTCGGCCCGCAACTGCCGGCGCCGCCTGCTTGTTCTGGATGAACACACCCTCGGCGATCATTCTGGCCAAAGACGTCGCCCTGCTCGAACACGACATTGCCGCACAGCAGCTTGTCCTCTGGCAGATTCCCGCGACGGCCGGCAACGCCAACGTGCAACTGCATCCGGCGGACCTCGACTCC
>CAYSSA010000104.1:5966-15470 GCA_964433485.1 uncultured Tepidisphaeraceae bacterium
ACCCTGCCGAACGTCGTCAGACGAGTGGTGGCCCGGAACATTGCCGTCTGCCGCATCAACAGCTACGTCGTGAACAACTCGGCCACCCCTCGCTTGATGGAGATGGTGCTGAAGATCAGGGACACCGACGGAGAACGGAACGAATACTGGAGCATCGCGCCACGGGCGGCACTCGCAACTCTCTCGGGATTATGAGACACCAACACCGACATCCTCGCGGGCTGGCCATGGTGCTGGTGCTCAGTGTCGTCGGCATCGCCGCGGTCCTCGCCATCGCCACGCTGACGGCGGCATCGCTGCACACGGAGATCGCCACGGAGGCCCCGCCCATGGTTGCCGCCGATGCGCTAGCGGATTCGGGACTGGAAGCGGCCTGCTTCTATCTGCTCAATCCGAACCTGGCTCCGGGCATGACATCGAGGATGAGCTACTGGCCCGGAGCCAACCCCCTGCCGTTTGTGTCGTCGGGAACTGTCACTGTGTCCGTCACGCCTCTCGGTGGGAGTGACTATGAGGTGCTGTCAACGGGAAGCATCGTGACCGGAGGCCGAACCATCAAGCGATCGGCCCACGCGCGACTGAATGTGAAGCCGGGGTTTCAGTCGCGCTTCGGCCTCGCCTTCAACGGCGCCGACGTCCGGATCGCGGCCAACGCAACCATCACCGGCGATGTGCAGGCACCCGCCACGCTGACCAACTACGGCAAGGTGAACGGCCAGGTGATTACCCAGACACTGAACAATCTGGGCACAGTGACCAGCGGAACATTGAACATACTGACGACGGGAGTCCCCGCATCGGTGGTTCCGGTGGCGACAAACCTGCGCGACTACTCCACGTACACATGGGGAGGCGCAACCTACACCGCGAAGGTCATCACCTCGCTGCCGGCCGGCACGACTCTGGGACCGACGCCCGATAATCCGGCCGGCGTGTTCAAGTTCAACGGATCGCCCACGCTTCTCGACAACACCACGATCAATGGAACGCTCATCGTCGATACTTTGAACGTGAACGGCAACAACTCCAAGATCATGGCCGCGCCGGGGTTTCCGGCTCTGGTTGCCAGGACGGATATCATGCTCAAGGGATTGCTGCCAACGCAGAAGACGACGATTACCGGACTGATCTGGGTGGGCGGCTCGTTCAAGTCCGCCACCACCGCGAGATGCGCCGTGGACGTGCATGGAGCCATGCTTTTCGGCGGCAGCGGGTCTGTGGATCCCACCCTGACCGGAAAGCTCAACCTCTGGTTCGAGCCGGACAAAATCCGCGACGTGCAACTCGATTCCTCAATTCCGCCGCCGAATCTGACGTTCTATCAATACAGCAATCGAAAGGACTCACTATGAACCGGATGCTCGCAGCCATCGTCGTTCTTCAGGGCCTTATCCTGTTCTCGCAGTGGGGCGGATCCGGTCCGGTAACGCCGGCCCACGCGCAGGTTCCCGATGCCGGAGCGCAGCGCAGGGACATCCTGGAGGAACTGAAGTCGCTGAACAGGAAGATGGACCAGATGGCCGAGCTGCTGCAAAGCGGCAAGATTCAGGTCAAGGCGACTCTGCCCGATGAGAAGAAGTGATTCGGCCGCCTGGAAGCGTCGGATTGCGGAGCAATTCCGCCGGAGGGCCCCATGTGCAGGAAACGCAGCGCGTTCACGCTTGTCGAAGTGCTCATTGTCCTGGTGATCATCGGCATCGCCGCGGCCGTCATCGTTCCGCAGATGTCCTCGCGCGACGATCTCAAGGCCGCCGCGGGAGCGAGAGTCGTGATGTCGGACCTCATGTACGCGCAGAACCTGGCGATCACGCGACAGACCTACCACTACCTTGTGTTCGACATCACGAACCAGCGCTATTCGGTGGTCACCTCGGCGAGCATGACCACGCCAATCGCGCATCCCGTGAGCAAGTCGCCGTACACTGTCGTATTCGGCGCCAATGGCTCGCCGGGGGTGAAGAACATGAGCATCGACGCCGCGAGCTTCAAGGGAGGAGGCGCCAGCGCCTACGCCACCATTGGATTC
This sequence comes from uncultured Tepidisphaeraceae bacterium, assembly GCA_964433485.1. Lineage (GTDB taxonomy): Bacteria > Planctomycetota > Phycisphaerae > Tepidisphaerales > Tepidisphaeraceae > JANYKD01. The sequence goes on from CAYSSA010000104.1 coordinate 7,993, forward strand.
GACGAGCTTGGAACGCCAATGGTCCGCACGGGCTCAGGTCCGGACGAGCCGCTATCAAGCGGGAGCATCTCCATTCGAAGCGGAAGCCATCGGCTTCAGATCAGTGTGGAGCCGTACACCGGACAACTGACAGTGGCCCAGGTTCCGTATCCTTGAGATTCGCATGTTCAGACTCACACGGTCACAGACTCTTCCCGTCGGTATCGACATCGGGCGCGACAGCCTGAAACTGTTGCAGCTCGAGCTTGTCGAGGACAAACGGTTGGTCGCGCGAGCCGCCGCCCGGCTGGAAGTCCCAACGGATCTGCCGCCCGGCGCCGGCGAACGAATCGCCTGGGCGGGTGCAGCCTTGCGACGCCAACTGCTGCGCCCGCCATTCGTGGGACGATCCGCGGTCATCGTGATACCGAGGGACCTGATCCACCTGAAAAGCTTCCGCCTGCCTCCGATGCCAGCGGCCGAGATCCAGGCCGCCGTCGAATTCGAAGCAAGCCATCTGTTTCCATTTCCGCCCGAGCAGGCGACGATTCGCTGCATTCCCGCCGGAGAGGTCCGACAGGGGAACGACACGCTCCAGGAAGTCATCGTCATGGCCGTCCGCAACGCGGACATCGATGCGATCCTGGAACGCATGCACGCCGCCGGAATGCGAGTGGAATCGCTGGACGTGGAACCGTGCGCGCTGTTCCGGTGCGTGGAGCGCTTTGTCCGTCGCCGGGAAGATGAGCAGGAAGTGCATGTCCTGGTGGATATCGGCCACGCGGGCACGCAGGTGGTCATCGGGCGAGGCCGCGAGATTTCCTTCATGAAGATCATCGAGATCGGCGGTTCGCATCTGAACGACGCAGTGGCCAAGCGCCTGGAGATCGGTCAGGCCGAGGCGCGCGACCTGAGACGGCGGTTCATCGACCAGCCGCGAGAACCCGGCGGCCCGGACTCACCCGACGCCGTACGGCAGGCGGTCTGCAGCGCGATCCGCGCGGACTGCGAGCGCTTGGCGCGCGAAGTCGCCTTGTGCCTGCGCTATCAGTCGGTCACCTTCCGCGGATGGCGGCCCGCCCGCGTGCGTATGCTGGGTGGCGAGTCATGCGATCCAATGCTCCAATCCGCCTTTGCCTCGGCGATGACGATCCCCGTTGAAGTGGCGCGCCCGCTGGCGGCGATAGATTGCGCCCCCCTGCCCCCGGCCATCCGTCGCGGATTCGGCGAGTGGGGGGTCGCCTTGGGGGCAGCACTGCGGACGGTGACCGGACCCTTTGGCCCGCGCGACGGCAAGAAACGCGAATCCATGCCGACGCAGCCCGCGATGGATGAACCCGATAGCCACACGCGACCGGCAGCCGCCGAAACCTCCCCCGTTGAAACGGAGGTGGTTCATGCGTGACCTGGAATTCCTGCCCGCGTGGTATCCGCGTCTTATCAGCGGCCGACGCCGACTGACCATGCAGATATGGCTGGGGCTGGCGCTGGCGGGCGGACTGGGGCTGTGGACGTCGCTGGCAGACCGCAACATCCGAGCGACTCAAGCTGCGCTGGGCGCCGTCAGCAGCCGAGTCGAGCAGGCCGATGCCGAGGCGCGCCACATGGATCGGCTCGAGGCGCTCCGGCGGCAACTGCGCCTGCAGGCCGATACCCTGGACCGACTGGGCATGCACATCGAACGCGGCCGGCTCATGGCCGCCCTGGCCACGGCGCTTCCGCCGGACGTAACGCTCATCTCACTGTCGTTGGACACCGAGGAGCGCCCCGCGGCCCTCAGTGGCTTGCAGCGAGCCGGTCTCAAGGACACCGCTTCGCAGTCCGTGGAACGGAACTTACGTGCCGTTGTACGCGGCGTCTCACCATCCGACGTTGAATTGGCCACGCTTTTGACGGAGCTGACGCGCCTGGGCTTCATCGAGAACCTGACTCCCGTATACGCCCGTGACCGCCGGGAAAACGGGCGAGTTCTCCGGGAGTTCGAGGTCGCGTTTTCGATCGGACTGAGTCCTCGGCCAGGGGAGGCCAGACCATGAGATCCCTGCAATCGCAACTGTCGACCTGCAACCGGCTCCAACGCATTGTGAGCGTGGCCGTGTGTATCGGGCTGGTGGCGTTCTATGTGGCCGGTTACCGGCCCACCAGCCAGAGGCTTGCCGTTCTGAACCAGCAGATTGCCTCGCGGCAGCGGGACTTGGACACAACCAGCTCGCGACTGCGGAACCTTCCGATTCTTGCGGCACAGGTGCAGCACCTGGAGACGCAGGTGCAGTCGTTCGACCATCAACTGCCACGACAGCCGACGCTGGACCGGTTCATCAAGGACATAACGGACGTCAGCCGCGAACTGAACCTGCGCGACTGGCGGTTCTCGCCCTGCGCACCGGTTCGCGGCGAGGGCTATTTCGAATTGCCGATCCAGATGCAGTTCTCGGGAGACTATGGTTCGGCGGCCGCATTCGTCCGCCGTGTCGAAGATCTCCGCCGGCTCACCCGCGTCAAGAAGCTTACCTTCCGCGGCAAAACGCCGCGGAATGGCATCGTCGATGTCGACCTGGTGCTGAGCATCTATTTCTCGGAGGGATGATGTCTCGAACGCCGCCAGTATCCCGTCCCAATAACCCTTTGGACCTGATCCGGTCCGAGCCGCGGAAGACCGCCGTGCTGGCCATGCTGCTGGCTGTAATGGGGGGGCTTTGGGCAAAAGTCTTCTTGTCCAGTTCCCCCGCGGGCGGCGCCGCGCGGGCAACGGACAGCGGTCTGGTGGAAGTCACCGCGGCCACGCCTGCGCCCGTTCCCGGCGTTTTATCGGCCTCTTCCATCCGCCTTTCACAATGGCTCCGGCAGCCGCTGCCACCGGTGGGACGCAATCTGTTCACGATCGATTACGACAAGTTCCCGCCCGACGCATCGTCGCCGTCACAAACCACCCAGAGCGGATTTTGGGAACAACTGGCAAAGTCAATGGACTTCAGAGCCGATCAAGATATCGCCAGACGTACTCTGGTGGAGAACCTGCAGAAGCGGGCCTCGAAGCTGCGGCTCAAAGCGACTCTGAACGTCAATGGCGGACGGACGGCCCTGATCGATGACAGCCTGGTTTCGGAAGGGGACGTGGTGGACGGTTTCCGAATCCTGCGCATCGAGACGAACCGGCTGGTGGTTGAATGCGACGGCATCCGCTTCGCGATCCTCTCCGAAACTCGGTAACCGGCGGGCCTGCTTCCGCCACAAACTGTCTCTCACAGGAGCGTCGTATGAGAAAATGGACCCGTTGTTCCGCTATTTTTTTGGCCGTCTTGTCCGTTTATTCCGGTCAGGCGATTGCGGCAGCCCCGGAAAAGAAAGCCGGTGATGCCGACAAACCCGCCTCTGACGTCCGTGGCGTCGAGACGGTGCCGGTCGTGCCCCTGACGCCCGCCGCGCAGAGCAACGCGCCCGATCCGGCGCAAGTCAAGGTTTCCGACACGGGCATCATCGAGAACCTTGACCTCAAGGACGCCAATCTACTGGGCATCCTGCAGATGCTCTCCATCAAGACCCGCAAGAACATCGTGGCCTCCAAGGAGGTCCGAGGCACCGTCACCGCGTCACTCTCCAATGTCACCGTCAAGGAAGCCCTCGACGCCATCCTCAAGGCCAATGGATATGCCTACCGCGAGAAGGGCAACTTCCTCTACGTCTATTCCATGAAAGAACTGGCCGAGATCGAGAAGTCCGAGCGGCAACTGGTCACCGAGGTTTTCCGACTCTACTACTCGCCGGCCTCAAATGTCCAACCCATGCTCAAGCCGGCGCTGAGCGCCGATGGCAACGTCTCGGTCACAGTGCCGACCAAGGAGGGCATCGACGCCAAGGAAACCGGCGGTTTCACCCACTCTGTCGAGGACATCATCGTGGTGCGCGATTACGCGGAGAACATTGAGAAAGTCCGCAAAATCATCAAGGAGGTTGACCGCCGGCCACAACAGGTACTGATCGAGGCCACTATCCTCGTGGCTCGCCTGACCGAAGACAATGCCCTGGGCGTGGACTTCAGCATCGTCGGCGGCGTGGATTTCGCCACTGTCGCCGACACGATCGGCGATGTCCTCTCCGGCAATGCATCCAAGACCGGTTCGCTGGCGGACAAGGGAGTTGGCGCAGCTCGCACCGGATTCACCGACGGCGTGCCCAAGGGTGGCCTGCGCGTCGGCGTGCTGACCAACAACGTCGCCGTATTTGTGCAGGCGCTGGAAGCCACCACCAACACGACCGTGCTGGCCAACCCCAAGGTGCTGGCTCTGAACAAGCAGAAGGGCGAAGTGCTGGTCGGGCGCGAAGATGGCTACCTTACCACCACCGTCACGGACACCACTACCGTCCAGTCGGTGCAGTTCCTGCAAACCGGCACCAAGCTGCAGTTCCGCCCATTCGTGGGCGATGACGGGTACATCCGCCTCGAAGTCCACCCCGAGGACTCCGACGGAAAGGTGGTCAACGGCCTGCCACAGAAGACAACCACCGAAGTCACCAGCAATATCATGGTCAAGGACGGGCACACCGTCGTCATCGGCGGGCTCTTCCGGGAATCATCGGTGGTCAGCAAGAACCAGATCCCCGGCCTTGGCAACCTGCCCGTGTTGGGCCCGCTGTTCCGCAACCAGCAGGACGTCACCAGCCGCGAGGAAGTGATCATTCTGCTGACGCCCCATATCGTCAAGGACGACAAGGCCTACGCGGCTGCCGCCGAGCAGGTCATGAAGGACTGGGAAAAGGTGCGGGTCGGCGTGCGCCGCGGCATGATGTGGTTCGGGCGCGAGCGACTGGCGGAACTGTCCTACAACTCGGCCGTCGCCGAGATGCAAAAGCCCTCAGCCAACCGGCGACTGGCCCTGTGGCAGCTCGATTGCGCCACCAACCTCAACCCCTCGTTCCGCGAGGCGATCGACATGAAACAGACGCTCGGCGCCAAGGAACTGAGTTCGGTGGACAACAGCAGCGTTCGTGACTTCGTGCGTCGGCGCGTGCTTGACGAGCGTGCCGCAGGACCAAGGCCAACGGTGCCCACGCCGGCGTCGATCCGTATCAGTGAAGAGCGCGCCATCGCCGCGGCCGATCTGCCGGCGACGACGGCGGCGCCGACCACGCGCCCCGTGGCCACCGCGCATCCATCGCCCCGCGCCCAGGCCCTCGCCCCGACAACCCGGCCGGCGGAACGTACCACTGCCGCCCGATCGTCGCCCCGGTCGGCTGCGCCTCCGGTCGAAAAGCCCTCGCCCGCGCCGATTGTCACCGAATTGCCCGCCGAGGAAATCACCCCCGGCGCGAAATAGCTAGTTGATCACCATAACGCGACAAGACCCACAAGCCCTTTTGTTCAGGGAGTATGTCCATGAAGAACTTGATTCTCAGCCTTTCGATTCTGACGCTCGCTCTGACCGGCTGCTCCGGTAGTCAGAAGCAGGAGACCCCCCGTGATAAACTCCACACCCAGTGGAACAACGCCCGAGGCGGCGTGCTCTACGGCCTGGCCAAGCAGCAATTCGAGGGCGGCAATCTCACCGACGCGCGTAAGAGCCTTGATGAGGCCATCCGCCTGCAACCTGAGAATGTCTCGCTTCGCATCCTCTCGGCGAGGGTACTCATCGAGCAGGGCAAGCTGGACAACGCCGTCAGGGAACTGGAGAACGTCCGGGCCATTGACCCCGCCAACGCCGAGGCCGACTACCTCATGGGCGTGATCCAGCAGCGCTGGCAGAAGCCGGAGACCGCCCTGAAATGGTATGTTCAGGCGACCGATAAGAAGCCCAACGAACTGGCGTATGTGATGGCACGCGCCGAGACGCTTGTTGTTCTGGGGCGGGAAGATGAAGCCCTGGGTTACATACAGGAGCGCCTGACCTTCTTCGAAAGCGCCGCCCCGATTCGCGATCTGGCTGGACAACTGCTGCTCTGGTCCGGCAAGGCCACGGAGGCCGCCGCCATCCTGCGGGAGGCCAGCATGCTCATGCCCGAGGATGAGCAGATTCGCGAACACCTGGCCCTGGCGCTCTATCGCGCCGGCCAATATCCCGAGGCCATCACGGTCCTTGAAAAGCTGATGCGAATCGAGCGATGCGCCAAGCGCGTTGACCTGCGTCTGGCCCTGGGCGAATCGCTCCTGAAGACCGCAAGGCCCGATGACGCCCGCGCCATATTCCAGGAACTTGCCCAGGAGCAACCCGTCCATGCCCATTTCTGGGTATCGCTGGCCAAGGCCGGCCTGGCCTGCGACGACACGGAGCGCGCCGACTTGTCGATCCGCAAAGCGATCGCGCTGGACTCCGCCAACACCGAGTGCTGGCTGCTCATGGGCTATCTCCGCGTTCGCCAGAACCGCATGGACGAAGCCCTGGCGGCCTTCCAGAAAGCGCTGACCATCGATCCAAGCGAATCCGTGGCACTCTGCATGCAGGGATACGTGCTGGAGAAGCAGGGCAAATCCAGGCAGGCGCTGGATTCGTACGCCAAGGCCCTGCAAATCAGGCCCGGCGATGAGCTGGCAACGTCCCTGCTCGCCCACGTGCAGGCCCATGACTGACCATCGGGAAGGACCGACCGGCCGCGAGCGGTGATTGAACCCGGTTGCATACGCCCGTGAATGCCGCGGGCTCCCGCTGCACGGAGACCCTGTTGTGCGTGGCATTGCTCCAACCCTCATCCTCACCACCCTGCTGCTGGCCGCCGCATCGAGTGGCTGGATCCTCCTGCCGGCAACACCGGTGCCTCACATTCCGGGCGTCACGCTGAATGCGGCCTGCGCCGGCGGGGCAGCGCTGTGCGCCGTCGCACTCTCGCTGGCAACCATGTCCGGCATGGCCCGATCCGTCACGCGGCTCTCGAAGAACATTCCGGCACTTGCAGATACGGGGGAATGGGCCCTGAACGACATCCATCCCGGACTGACGCCGCTGGTCGGGAAACTGAAGCAGTCACTTGAACAGGTCCGCCAGTCGCGCCAGGAGGCGACCGAACGTATAAGGGAACTGGAACTCCGCCTGCGAATCGCCGAGGCCGAGTGCCAGCGCGTCCGCGCCATCATCCATTCCATCTCCGACGCCGTGCTGGTCATCGATGGCTACAACGAAGTGGTGCTTGCCAATGCCTCGGCGGCCAGGACTTTCGGATTCGATCTGACCGCGGCGACCCGCGCGCCGGTCGATCGCATCGTCTCCGACGCGGAACTGGTCACGCTGATCCGCGATATGCCGCGAGGCCAGGGTCGCGGCACTCGCCGCGTCGTTGAACACAACGTCGCCTCGCCCGGCGGCACGCGATCCTTCAAGGTGACGATGTCGGCGCTGGCTGAACAGGAAGGCGACTCCGGCGGAGTTGTGGCGGTGTTGCACGACATCACGCGCGAGCGGGAGATCGGGCAGATGAAGAACGATTTCGTTTCCAGCGTGTCGCACGAGTTGCGAACCCCGCTGGCGAGCATCAAGGCTTACGTGGAGATGCTCATCGACGGCGAAGTCACC
>CAYSSA010000104.1:15507-16596 GCA_964433485.1 uncultured Tepidisphaeraceae bacterium
CATCCAGAACGAGGCCAACCGCCTCAGCCGGCTCATCGACAACATCCTCAACATTTCACGAATCGAAGCCGGGCTGGTGAAAGTCAGCAAACAGCCGGTGTCGCTGATGGTGCTGATGAAGCAGGCACTGGAGGTGATCCGCCCCCAGGCGCGACAGCGGAACATCACCATCGAGGAGCAGATATCGCCCGCGCCTTATCAGACGTTCGCCGATCGCGACATGCTGTACGAGGCGATCCTGAACCTGCTTTCCAATGCGGTGAAATACACACCCGAGGGCGGCCGGGTCACCGCCATGACCCAGGTGGACGAATCCCGAAGGATTATCGCCGCTCGAATTATCGACACGGGAGTCGGAATACCGCCAAAGGATTTGCCTTTTGTGTTCGATAAGTTCTACAGAGCCGAAGCCAACAACCGCATGGCCAAAGGTACGGGCCTCGGCCTCTCGCTCGTCCGGCACATTATTGAGACAGTGCATCAGGGACGGGTGTTTGTCGAAAGCGAACCGGGCAAAGGCTCGACTTTCGGTTTTGAACTGGCGCTGGCGGACTAATTGACGGGAGGCATCTATGCCGGCCGGAACCATCCTCATTGCAGACGACGAGTCGCACATACTCAATGTGGTCTCGCTCAAACTGACCAACGCCGGATTCACGGTGATTACGGCAAGAGACGGACATGAAGCGATTGAACTGGCCCGTCAGGAACACCCCATCCTGGTCATCACCGACTATCACATGCCCAACGCCTCGGGACTGGAACTATGCGCGGCACTCCGCAGCGACGCGACGACACGCGATATTCCCGCCATCCTGCTGACGGCGCGGGGCTACAGCCTCGAACCCCAGGACATGGCCAACTTCGGCATCCGCTGCATGATCGCCAAACCCTTCAGCCCGCGGCACCTGCTTCAGACCGTCAACGATGTGCTCGGAATCAAGCTCCAACAGGCCGCATGATGCCTGTCGGGGGAGAAATGGGAATGAGCAACAACAACCCAACAGCGTCTTACGCTACGGCCAAGGGCCCGGACACCGGCCTTTCTCCGGATCTGCTCGACCAGATCGCCCCGCTAGTCCGTCCCGC
>CAYSSA010000105.1:0-613 GCA_964433485.1 uncultured Tepidisphaeraceae bacterium
AGGGCGTCTGAACGTAGACCGGATGATATTCCACATCGCAGTCGCTGCAGCAGCGGCGCACGGTGTCGAGGTACCGCTCCACCTGCTTCCGGTAAACCTCCCGCAGATCGGCCGGATTCACCTGGAGCTTCTCGCCGGTCTCCAGATCCTGGAGCGTGATCTGGCGGTCGTAGTCGAATTCCACCTCGGCCCGGTCCAGCAGGTGGATGACCATCCCCTGATGCCGGCGATAGCGCAGGTGCTGGAGGGATTTGGCGAAGGCCTCGGGCTCGATCCACAGGTCGCTCACCAGAATCACCTGGCTGCGCCGCGGGAGCCGCTCGGCAAGCTGGTGCAGCCCGCCGGCGAGGTTGGTTTCGCGGCGGTCCTCGGCCGGGGCGTTCTCCAGTTCCGCAAACAGGCGGTCGAGATGGGCGGCGGAAGCGCCCGGAGGCAGTTGGCAGCGCACCTGGGTGTCCAGGGTGATCAATCCCACCTGGTCCTGCTGGTGCGCCAGCAGGTAGGCCAGGCAGGCGCAGAGGCGACGGCCGTATTCGTGCTTGTCGCCGAACCGCATGGAGGAGCTGGTGTCCAGCACCAGCATCGCCCGGAGGTTGGTTTCCTGCTCGTACTG
>CAYSSA010000105.1:623-1096 GCA_964433485.1 uncultured Tepidisphaeraceae bacterium
CATAGTAGCGGTCGGCCCGGGCATAGACCTTCCAGTCCAGGTGGCGGATCTCGTCGCCCGGCACATACTCCCGGTGTTCGGAGAACTCCACGCTGAAGCCGCGATGCGGGGACTTGTGCAGGCCGGTGATGACCCCCTCGACCACCTGCCGGGCCATGAAGGACAGCCGGCTGGTTCGCGCCGCGTCGGCGGCGGTGAAATACTTGTACTTCTCCTGGGCCATGCGGGTGTTTTCCTCCATTACTCGCCGTCGGACGCCGTAGTCGCCGGCTCCAGGAACTCGATCGTCATGCCGCCATACCCGCGCACGTCCGCGACGCTCAGCCCCGGCAGCGGCAGGGCGTCGGCGGCATCGTGGCGGAAGACCACCAGGGCGCCGGGACGGAGATGCCGGGCCAGAAGCCCCCGGGCCAGGCAGCGCAGCCGGTCCGGCTGCTGGCGGAGCAGGCGGTAGGGGGGGTCCAGAAACACCA
>CAYSSA010000105.1:1144-1412 GCA_964433485.1 uncultured Tepidisphaeraceae bacterium
GAACAGGTCGCCGGCGACGACAACGGCCCGTTCGTCGGCCAGCCGCAGCGAGTCGATGTTGCGCTTCAGCCGCCGCAGCGCCGACCGGTCCGCCTCGAAGAACCACGCCTGTCTCGCCCCGCGGCTGAGCGATTCCAGCCCCATGCTGCCGGTGCCGGCGAACACATCCAGCACCACACTCCCGTCGATGCGGGGCGCCAGGATGTCAAACAGGGATTGCTTGGCGCGATCGGTGATGGGTCGGGTGGCGCTGCCCTCCGGGCCCAGC
>CAYSSA010000105.1:1422-3271 GCA_964433485.1 uncultured Tepidisphaeraceae bacterium
GTCCTCGAAATTCTCCCGCGATGATGCGCATGAAAAGTCAAACGGCGGCGGTTCACGGTTGTCAGACCATTGGAATCGAGTACACTGGCGTGCGCAGGTTGTCAACTGGAATCAGCCGGCAACCCGATGTCCAGTCCAAACCACCCCGGATGGCCGACCGAAAGGTCCATTACGAAGCGGCTTTCGAGGGATACCTGCGGGAGCGGGGCATCCCGTATGTGGCCGTTGATGAGGCCCGGAAGGCCCTGTTTGCCAACGCCAGTCTGAAATCGTTCGATTTCGTCGTCTACGGTAGGAACGGGCCCAATCTGCTGGTGGACATCAAGGGAAGATCGCTCAGGGGCCCGCGCGGCGGTTCGTATCAGACCTGGGCGACGGAGCGGGATGTGGCCGACCTGCTGGAGTGGCAACGGGTTTTCGGCCAGAGTTTCCGGGCGGTGCTGATGTTCGTCTTCTGGATCGATCCGCCGCTGGTTCCCGAACCGGGGATGTACGAGTATCGCGACCGCTGGTATCGCATGCTGGGGATTGAGCTGACCGAGTATCGGGAACATATGCGACGGCGATCGAGCAAATGGGAGACGGTGGCCCTGCCGCAGGCCGAATTTCGCTCTCTTGCCCGTTCCCTCGATCAGTGGTTATCATAGGGAACATGATGCGACGTCTATTGCTCGGTTGTGTGATGGCCCTTTGCCTGGCGGCTCCGTCCGCCCGGGCCGCCGATGACGAGGAAAAAAAGCCCAACGCCAAGTACGAGGGTTACAAGGTCCCGGTCAAGGGTGAGGAAAGTTCGCAGTTCCTGACCTACGGAATGCTGGTGCTGGCGGCGGGCCTTTGCGTGGCCGTCATGTTCAAGGATGCCAAACGTTCGCACCTGGATTAGTGTCTTAATGATGTACCGGGGGCATGACCCGCGCTCACAGCCCGGCCATGCCTCAGTTTCTTCAGGAGATCCCATGTCACGTTCAAGAATCCTCTGGGCGCTGGCCGTCCTCAACGCCGTGCTGGTCATGGCCGTGTGCTGGAAACTCGGCGGCGAGAACACAGCCTATGCCCAGCGCGCGGGCCGGGGTGACTATGTCATGCTGCCGGGCAAGATTTCCACCGCTCCCAACGGGGTGATCTACATGGTCGACACCCGCAACGGCCTGCTGACCTCGTTCATGTTCGACAGCAACCGCTCCGATTTCGTCCCCATGGAGCCCATCAACCTCACGCGCATCTTCGACGCGGGCCCCAGCATTCAGCCGACCCGCAACCCGCCCCGCAAACCCTGATCGGCCCGTCGCGGCATTGGCCTGATCCAAACCCCGTTTCCGGAGATCAACATGAAAACTGAAAACACGGCAATCGCAATACTCACCATCACCGCGCTTCTGCTTGTCGCGGCGCTGTTGTTCGTCCCGGGCGTGTCCAGGGCGGAAGTCGCTGTGCAGGGCGGTGATTACCTGATATGCACCTATCCGGGCCAGCAGGCCGGCGACAATCTGTATATCGCCGACACGCGCACCGGATGGCTGGCGGTGTTCGTCTATGATCCAAGCACTCGCTCGTTGCAGGTGAAGGCCATGCGGAAGATCGACGACGGCTTCACTCTCAGAGGCGGCGGCCGCTGAATGCGGCTCCTGCCCATCCGCGCCCCATTCGCCCCGCTCCGTTCGGAGGACATCCTTTTGCACGATCGTATCGCCGACATTGCCCGGCAGGTGCTCGCCGGTCGTCCGGCCGACCGCGACCAGGCCCGGATACTGGCCGCAGTGGGCGGAGACGAGGTCTACGACCTTTTCTATTGGGCCAACCGCATCCGCATTCAGTTCGTCGGCCGGGAGGTGAAGTTCTGCGCCATCGT
>CAYSSA010000105.1:3325-6404 GCA_964433485.1 uncultured Tepidisphaeraceae bacterium
CATGACGGCCCGGCGCGCGAGCCGCGCAGGTTGTCCGATGAGCAGATACTTGAATCCGCGAGGCATGCCGCGGAGGTCGGGGCTTCCAGCTTCGGTATAGTCAATTCCGGCCGCGCCCCGACCCGTCGCGAGCTGACTGACTGGCTCAAGCCGATCATGATGAAGATCGCGACGGAAGGCTGCACCAGGGCCTGCGCCACGCTGGGCGCGTTGACACCGGACACGGCGAGATTTCTTTTCGATTGCGGAATCCGGCGCATCAACCACAACCTCGAAACCTCCAGACGCCATTTCCCCAACATCGTCACCACTCACCCGTTCGAGGAGCGGCTGCGTACTCTGAGGATCGCCAGGGAAGCCGGGCTGTCGGTCTGCTCCGGCGGGATCTTCGGCATGGGCGAGGACTGGGACGACCGGATCGACATGCTGTTGACCCTGCGCGAAGTCGGCGTTGACGTGGCGCCGCTGAATTTTCTCAACGCCATCGACGGAACGCCGCTTGGGAACGTGCCTCCGCTGCATCCGATGGAATGCCTGAAGATCATCTCCATCGCCCGTTTTGTCCTGCCGGCCACCGAACTGAAAGTGGCGGGTGGGCGGGAAAAAGTGCTGCGAGACCTGCAAAGCTGGATTTTTTTCGCCGGCGCCGACAGCACCATGATCGGCAACTACCTCACCACCTACGGCCGCTCACCGAAGGAGGACCACCAGATGGTGCTCGATCTGGGGCTGAAGTGGAGCCTGTATGGCGAGGGGACTGTTGAACCAGCGAGCAATCCGCAACTCGCGGCCACCGTTGTCCACAGCTGTCGGCACCGCATTCCGATCCTTTACGAGCGCGAGGTTGCGGCGGCCGCGCCTGCCTCCGTTGGATGATGTGTGACCTGATCTCATCGTACGCCCTGCTGACGCCGTTCGGGGATGCGGAGCGGACGTGGGCTTCGCTGGTCGATGGCCGGTGTCTGCGCGACTCCGACCGGGTGCCGCTCACGACAGGGGGGCCGTATCCCAGAGTCACATCGCTTGCCCTGAACGCAGCCATTGCCGCACTGCGCGCTGGCGGGCTTGCAGCCTCGGAACTCGACGCCTCGACCGGGCTGATTGTCGCCACCAGCAAGGGCGAGATCGACGCATGGTTCTCGGCTCAGCCCGGCCGCGAGGTCCATGGCGGGGCCGCCGTCACGTTTCCCCTTGGCGCCACGGGCCTTGCCGAGATCGCCGGCACAATCGCCCGTGAACTCCGTCTGGGCGGTCCCTGCCTGACAGTCTCGGCTGCCTGCGCCAGCGGCTTGCTGGCGCTGGTGCGCGGGGTGCTCATGCTCCGCGGCGGCGAGGCAAGACGAGTGCTCGTTGTCGCCGCTGAGTCCTCGTTCCATCCCATCCTTATCGCCAGTTATCGTCGTTTGGGAGTGCTGGCTGATGCCGCAACCGGATGCCGCCCCTTCGATCGTGAACGCGGTGGTTTTCTTGTGGGAGAGGCCGCCGCCGCGGTGGTCCTTGAGCGATCAAGCGACCCTCAGGGAATCCGTATTGACGGCTTTTCCATGGGTAGCGATGCGGTTTCGATCACGGCCACCGATCCTTCCGGGCGCACTCTGAGCAATGTCGTTCGTCGCGCCGTCGGCGGCGGAACCTTGGACCTGATCCATGCCCACGGGACCGGAACACTGCTCAACGATCCGATCGAACTGGCTGCCATCGATGCCGCTCTGTCGGAGATGCGCGAGGTGCCGTTGTACTCGCACAAGGCCGCGCTTGGGCACACCCTCGGCGCTTCGGGCCTGGTGTCCGTGGTGATCAACTGTATCGCTCACCGCAGCGGTATGGCGCCGCCCAATGCACGCACCGTCCGCCCGCTGCATTCGCTTGCCGCGCGAATCAGCGATGTTGCCGTGCGGGCCAGAATTCGGCGAAGTCTCGCGATTGCCGCTGGTTTCGGTGGACCCGTGTGTGCTGTGACCCTGGCCTCTCACCCACCCGCATGATCTTCTTGGATCGTCCGCACCGTGAATCCATGCACCGCCCTGGTCGGTTTTGACTGGCCATTGCCATGGCCGCGGATAGAATCAGGCGAGTCTGTGGACGCCGCTTGCCTGTGGACCGTGCTTCGGGAGGTTGTCATGTGCGAATCAAGATGGACGAGGTGCTGTGGCGCGCTGATTGTGCTGGCTTGGTTCTTCTCACCCTGCGGGGCCTTTGCCGCCGAACAGAAGGCCGCGCAGTTCATACGCTTCCTTGACGACAATGACGGCGGCGGCAAACTCCAGACCGCGATCGCCACCTATCGGAACAAGCAGGGGGCGAGGGTGCATCTGCTGGCCGCGGTTCACGTCGCCGATACGCAATACTACAAGGATCTGGGCCGCACCTTCGAGAAATACGACGTGCTGCTTTATGAAATGGTCAAGCCGAAGGGCGTGGCGGTGCCCGCGCCCGACCGGCGACAGGCTCATGCGGTCGGTTTCATTCAAAGGATGCTCAAGGATGTGCTTGAATTGGACTATCAGCTCGACGCGATTGATTACTCCGCCCGGAATTTCGTTCATGCCGACCTCACCTACGAAGAATTTGAGCGGCTTCAGTCCGAACGCGGCGAGAGCATATTCATGCTCATCTTCCAGCAGATGCTGAGAGAGCTCGGCAAGCCCCAGAATATCCAGGCATCGGATCTCACGTTGGCCGAATTGCTTGTCGCACTGACCAGCCCGGACCGGGCAAGGCATCTTAAACTCCTGTTGGCCAGGCAGTTCGACAACATTGAAGAGCAACTGGCCGGATTCGACGGTCCGAACGGTACGGTTCTGGTCACGGAACGGAACAAGGCCGCGGTCGCCGCGTTGAAGACCGCTTTGGCCGAAGGTCATCGCAACATCGGCATCTTCTATGGCGCGGCGCACATGAAAGGCATCTCGAAGATGCTTTCGGAAATGGGTTTCGAGCCGGCAGGAGTCGAGTGGCGCACCGCTTGGGACATGACCCCCAGGCCGGGCGACATCGTAGTCAGGCAGGCCAAGGAACCGACGACTCGCCCCAAGTAGCCCAGGTGAGCCTGTGACCTTTCCCACGAACATTGGGCGTG
>CAYSSA010000105.1:6435-6690 GCA_964433485.1 uncultured Tepidisphaeraceae bacterium
CAATGCCACGAGAAGACGGGCAAGAGGACCAGGCTCTTTGCCTTGCGGACCAGGACCCATCACGTTGCTCAGAGTGACACCAACCGTTGTTCCGAGCAACGCGAGGAACCTCCGCGCTCCCGTCACGAATCACGCTCTGCGGCGAATCATCGTCTGTGTGGTGGCCGAACGCGGAGATGCTTCGCTGCTGTGAAGGTCAGGCGGGCGCGGCGAAGGAAAGCAGAGATTCCCCGCTGCACTCTGAATGACGCAAGT
>CAYSSA010000105.1:6705-8510 GCA_964433485.1 uncultured Tepidisphaeraceae bacterium
TTCTACGTGGATGGGCCGCAGGCCCGTGAGCGGCTGTGCGTGACCGATCGAAAACCGTCCGCGCAGCAACGGTCGTAGACCCGGCCGCAGAAGCTCCATGGCATCCCGCTGTCCGAGAGAGTAAACTTGCCGTGATGCTTCCTCTTTTGGATGCAGGCTCGGTTCGGCTTCGCGCGCTTGCAGGCTCCGTCTTGTCGCGATTTGGGCTTCGGCAGGAGGCCTTTCTACTGCTGCTGGCCGCCTTGGTCGGTATCGTCACCAGCTTCGCTGCCTTCGCATTCCACGAACTGATCTTCAAAATCCGCGAGCTGCTCTACGATCGGCTGGACCCCCATTTACACCTGTATGGCACGGGCATCTTGCTGCTTGCCATCCTGCCGGCCCTGGGCGGCTTGGTTGTTGGAGTCTTCACTCGTTACATCGTCCGCGTGCAGGAGGGACACGGTGTCGTAGACGTCATCGTGTCCGTAATCCGTGCCAGGGGGTTTATTCGTCCCGGGGCGGCCATCGAGAAGATTCTCACCAGCGCCGTCACCATCGGCTCAGGTGGGTCTGCCGGCGCCGAGGGCCCCATCGTGCAGATTGGCGCCGCAGTGGCATCCGGCATCGGGCAGCTCTTCCGCGTCGCCCGTCCATTCATGCCGCTGCTCATAGGCTGCGGCGCGGCCGCTGGGATCAGCTCCATCTTCAATTCGCCAATCGGCGGAGTGCTCTTTACGCTCGAAGTGATCCTTCAGGAATTCTCCATCCGCACCTTCATGCCGGTCGTTCTCGCCAGCGTCATCGCCAATGTCACCACACAGGCCGGCTTTCGACTGATCCATCACGCTTCTGAATACAAGGCCATCTTCGACATGCCGTTGTGGGAAATCAGCGGCCACATTCCCCTGGACTGGGCTCAAGTCGGCAATTTCATCCTGCTAGGTCTCGTGTGCGGCGTGGTTGGTGTGACTCTCACACGCCTCATGTTTCACTCGGAGAAGTGGTTCGGCGGCCTCATGCTTCCGGCGGCACTGCGGCCGGCGTTCGGTGGAGCAGTGCTCGGCCTTATGGGGGTTGGCTATGTTCTGGTTTTTGGTTGGCTTCTGCTCGGACAGAACAAGCCATTCGATTTCGACATCTACCCGATGCCTGCGTTCTTCGGGGACGGTTACGGCGTCATCCGGCAACTGCTCACCCAATCCTACTACGACAGCATCCACCTCGGGCACCTCCTGCTGCTGCTCACGGCCCTGTGCGTGCTCAAACTGCTGGGTACCTGCTGCACACTTTCAAGCGGCGGTGCAGGTGGCATTATTGCCCCATCGCTGTTCCTGGGTGCAGCGTCGGGAGCCATCGTGGGACTTCTGCTCAGGCAACTCGGCTGGTGGAGCCAGATCCAGCCCGAGGTCTACGCCTTGGTCGGCATGGGTGCCGTGCTGGCGGCCGTGGTTCATGCTCCGCTGGCGTCGATCCTTATCGTATTCGAACTCACGCACGACAACCGCATCATCCTGCCGGCGATGCTGGCGTGCATATTCGCAACGGGAACCGCGCGATCGCTGTTTCAGGACTCCATCTACACCCTGGGTCTTCGTAAACGGGGCATCCGCGTGGGAACAACGGCGGATATCACGCTGCTGCGCCGACTGACGGTCGAGCAGGTGGAACTCGATGCAGCATCGATTGTTCGGGACAGCGATCCCTTTCAGCGAGTTCTGGATCTGATGGCCCAGACTGGCGCCAGCAGTTTCGTTGCGACCGACGAAGAGGGACACATGACAGGCATACTGGTGGCACAGGACATCAAGACGGTCTTGCTGGAA
>CAYSSA010000105.1:8531-11135 GCA_964433485.1 uncultured Tepidisphaeraceae bacterium
GCTGCTGGTCCAGGACGTCATGAGAACGGATATCCCGATCGTACGAACGACCGACGACCTTGGCACAGTTCTCGACATCTTCACCGAGGATGAGGTCGATCATCTGCCGGTCTGCGCGGAGATGGGTGGACCGGTGATTGGCCAGATTGGCCGTGCGGCGCTCATGCGTCGTTATCAGCGGGCACTGCTCGAACAGGGTGCATGAGACGGGTGTAGAGAGATGCGACCCGTCGAGGATCAGCTTTTGCTCATGAGCAACGGTTGAACGTGGGCAATACACGGCGCTATGCTGAAAAGCCATGCGGGAGTTGCCCATTGGTTTTGCGGCGCTGGTACGGCTCGATGCGTTCCTGTTCGTGCGGCCTGCATCCGCCGCTGATTGGTCATGGCACCGTGGCCCCGATCGCAACGGCATCTCGACCGAAACAGGCTGGATCGACTGTTGGCCCCCGGCCGGCGCGCGTGAGACGCCCTCGGATCAGTCCCTGGTGTTGGCTTCAGGCGGCCATGACATCCAGCATGCGGTTCATGCGGCCGCGTTTGATCAGGTGTTTGAATGCACGACAAAGGGTGTTGGGGTCGGACGTGCGGCTCGGGCCGATCTCGGCTCGGCAGTCCGGACACAGTCCTCCAGCAGCGCCGTCACTCCGCGACAACTCCTCTTCTGGCGCTCTTACAGAACCAGACAGACGAACAGTTGTGGCAGCGTGAAGTCTTTGCGGCTGAACTTGGAACTGTACTCCGGCATCAACCGCCGCGCCACTTCGTACGCGGCGACCGGAATATTCCGTGGCGATTTAGAGATCTCCATCCTGCATTGGTTACCTGCTGAAGGCCCCGCGATATCGTACTAAATCCTAACTTCGTGAAGGTGGAGACAGAGCAGGAGCGACGCGTCGAACACGTTTCTTATTCAATCCATTTTGGAACCGGAGGCGTTCAGGCGTTGATGCCGGTGATCTTCACACGCAGGAACTTCTGCCGATGGCCCTGTTTCTTGTGATAACCCTTGCGGCGGCGGTACTTGAAAATGTCGATTTTCTTGCCCTTTTCCGGCCCGATGACGTCGGCCGAAACCGTGGCTCCAGCCACCAGCGGTTCTCCGATTTTTGGTTGGCCTTCTCCACCAATCAACAGCACCCGATCGAAACTGATGGTCTTTTCCTCAGGCGAGACCTGGCGATCAATGAGAATGGTATCGCCGCTGGTGACTTTATACTGCTTGCCACTGTCTTCAACAATCGCGTACATGCTCTGCTCCAAGCTGTAAAGAGGCGAAAAGGATATGCAAAAGCGCGGCTATGTCAAGTCATCGCAGGCAACAACAGGCCGGGGACTCCCAGGATATACCATGATGTTGAGACCTGCGATCATGGCCCACGGCGACAAGCGCACGTCCGCCAAAGGAGAAAAGCACATGTCCGCAATGAAATGCGTTGCCTTGTCGGTATCCGCAATGCTGCTTTCAACCGCGATGAGCGCTCAGGAGCTCTCCATCGCCAAAGTCGAGGGGCAGTTCCGGACCCTGCCCATGGAGGCCCGCCGCCTGACCGGCCCGCTGTTCTGGCTGCATGGCGATGAGACGCCAGCGCAGTTGGAAGATGAACTCCAGCGCGTGCTCGAAGGACGCAACGGCACCTTCACCGCCGAGCCGCGACCCCACAACGACTGGCTTGGCGAAGGCTGGTATCGGGATCTGGACATATGCCTGCAATTCGCACGCAAGCACAATCTCACAATGTACATCTTCGACGACTGGTGGTGGCCCAGCCAGATGATGGGCGGGCGAGTACCCCAGCAATACGGCAGCAAGCGGCTGGAGGCCTCGGCCGTCACCATCGACGGTCCGAAGGAACTCAGCGAAACCGGTTACGCCGACGCCAACCTCATCGCGGTGATCTCAGGCCAGGAGGCCGATGGGCAATCGGTGGACGGCAAGACGCTCGTGAACATCACCTCATCAATTAAGGATGGCGTGCTTAAATGGAACGTACCCGCCGGTAAATGGCGCATCATGAAATTCACCTGGAAGTTCAACGGAACCAAGGGCGGCCAGCAGAAATACATCTCCGTCGATGGGGCCAGCCCCGACTGCGTTGAGTGGTTCCTCAAGACCGTCTACCAGCCGCACTACGACCGCTTCAAGGACGATTTCGGAAAGACCATTGTCGGCTATTTCTACGATGAACCGGAAACCCAGGGCGACTGGGGCAGCGACCTGCCCAAAGTCATCGCCGAACGCAAGCTCGACCTGAACAAGCTGCTGGTCGGATACAAGTTCAAATTGGCCGGCGAGGAGCAGACGGCCGCGTTTTACTCATACCTCGACTGTTTTGCCGAGTCTTGGGGCCGCACCATGTACGGCGGCATGAGCCGCTGGTGCCGTGAGCACAAGGTCGTCTCCATGGGCCATTTCATGGAACATGCCAACGACATTTTCAGCCGCGGCTTATCCGGCGGCAACATGATGCAGTTGCAGAAATACAGCGACATGGGCGGCATTGATCTGGTCTGCAACCAGGTTCATCCCGGCCAGCGAAACATGGGTGTCTATCAGATGCCCAAGATCGCCAGTTCCATCTCGCACACCTTCAACAAGGCCGA
>CAYSSA010000105.1:11154-12669 GCA_964433485.1 uncultured Tepidisphaeraceae bacterium
CTTCTCGGAAACCTTCGGCGGATACAATCAGGTGTTGACATACACCGAGATGAAATGGCTCACGGACTGGCAGCAGGTCGGCGGCGTGAATTTCCTGATCCCGCATTCGTTCAACCCGCGCGCGCCATACGACACCGACTATCCGCCCTATTTCTACAACGGCGGCTTCGAGCCGCGATGGCCGCTCTATCGCGTCTGGGCCGACTACACCAACCGGCTGAGCCTGATGCTCACCGGCGGGCGACACATTGCTCCCGTGGCGTTCCTGCATCTGGGTCAGAGCTACCATGTTGGCGAGAAGATCCGGCCGGAAGAGATGACCAGCGCCTTGCAGGATGCGTTATTCGACTGCGACTGGCTGCTGTATGACGCTTGGGAAGACGATGCGAAGATCGAAGGCAAAGAAATCAATCTGCACAAAGAAAACTACAAGGTGCTGGTGTTGCCGGCGGCCGAGGTGCTTCCCTATCCCACGCTGGCCAAGGCCCGCGAGTTCTTTGACAAGGGTGGCACCCTCATCGCCTATGGCATGTTGCCGAGCAAGTCGGCCACGCTCGGCCGCGATTCAAAGGACATCGCCGAGCTTACCTCGGCAATCTGGGGCACGCCCGCACCCGGCCTCGCCCGCTGCAAGGCCAGCCCCGCAGGCGGCAAGTCCTACTACCTCCCGGCCAAACCGACGCCACAGGACATTCAGAAAGTCCTCGCGGGCGATGCCGGCATTCACCCGACGCTGGAAGTTGTCGCGGGCGACACAGCCAACTGGCTGCATGTGCTCCACCGCCAGAAAGCCGGCCGCGACGTCTTCTTCGTTTGCAACCAGAACCACCAGGGCGAGGCCCGCCCATTCAAGCTTCGCCTGACAGCCGAGGGCGATCCGGAATGCTGGGATCCGATGCGAAATGAGATCACGACCCTGCCAACCAAGCGAATCGACGCGAAGACCGTCGAGGTCGATCTCACGCTCGAACCGTCCGAAAGTGTGCTGCTCGTGTTCCAGCGAGCCAAACGGCCGCTGCCAATGCGGCTGGACGCCAGCGTCAAATCCATCGGCCATCCGATCGCCATCGAACGCCAACCCATCGCGCCAAAGCCCGAGCCGAAACTCGCCGTGCCCTCCGGGCCTTTCCCGCTCGAAGGCTGTTCCTGGGTGTGGTATCCCGAAGGAAGCGCCACCAACGCCCCGGCCGGCACGCGCTATTTCCGCGGCGCGTTGACGATCCCACAAGACCGGAAGATCAAGTCCGCCCGCATGGTGATCTCGGCCGACAATGAGTTCACGCTCAACATCAATGGCCAGAAGGCCGCCGCCCGCACCGGCGACAGCGAAGCCTGGCGCAAACCCGAAATCGTGGACATCGCCAAGTACCTGGTTCCCGACAAGAACCAGATCGCCATTGCCGCGACGAATCTTGACAAACCCGACCTCGCGCAAAATCCCGCCGGCCTCATCGGCCGCTACACGGTTGAATTCGAGCAGGGCGAACCGCTAACCGGCGCCATCGATGCCACATG
>CAYSSA010000105.1:12696-16177 GCA_964433485.1 uncultured Tepidisphaeraceae bacterium
GGGAAGAACGCCCCAACTGGACCAAGCCCGACTTCGATGATTCCACCTGGGTGGCCGCCAGAGTGGCCGCCGCGTATGGCGGCGGCCCGTGGGGCAGGCTCGACGCCCGCAAGAAAGTCACGCTCAGCCCGGTCAAGGCCGATCCCTTCGAGGGCCGTTGCGATTTGCCCGCCGGAATCGACCTCACAAGCTCTCGCGTCTATCTCGAAGTTGACGAAATCATCCCCGAGGCCGCCGCAACAATCACAGTTAACGGCGCCCACGCCGGTGGTTTCATTGGCAAACCCTTGCGGCTGGACGTCACCACGCATTTGAAAGCGGGAGCCAACACCGTTCGCATTGATCCATTTGCGCCGAAGAACGCGCGGCTTGTAGTGTACGCCAGGTAGTTCATGTCACTTCAATTGCGGAATAGAGCCTCGCAACGGATACGCCATGAGAAGCAGTGCCCGCCACAACGCCTCGGGTATTTCGCAGTCCGTGAGACATTCTCGCCATGGAGGCATGCACACGCCGCGCCAATTCTCTGTTCCGTTCCTCTCTGCATCTCCGCGCATCGGTAATTCAGCTTATTCCGCATTCGGCCTCGTCTCGTTGGCGCTGCCGCCGAACCGAGCTCGCCTCCTTGCTCGGTACGACCGAACCGGTTGGCGTTGGTGCATGGCCTGCTTCCTGTGCATACTCGTTGTGATGCTTGTGCTGCCCGTGGCGGCCGAGTCACTGACCGACCAACAGGCCATTGAGCTGGACTGGCGCAAACAGGACGGCATCGGCACGGAGCGCTACTCCTCTACCTATTCCGAGGCCATCCGAATCTCGCTGGAACGGGGCGACGCACTGCTGCGAGACCTCCAATCAACGGGCATGGAACTGACCGACCTGCAAAACCGCTGGAGAACGCTCCATGTGGAATACGAGTCCCTCAACCCGATATCGGGAAACGAGGAACAGTGGGCCTCGCTTTGGCGAAGCGTCCATGTGCTCAAACGCGAGATCACCTTCAGAAATCCTCTGGCCAATACGGGACCGCTCGTCTTCATCAAGCAGATTCCAGGAAGTTTCAGCCACCAACTGACGCAGGTTTACGGCAAATACGCCCGGCCGGGCGGGGGCATCTACATTCTCGAAGCGCCGGGAAAGTCGCTCGCATGCCGCGAGATTGTGGCGGACCCGCAGGGCAGCTATCAGACGCCGGAATTGTCCCGCGACGGCAAGCGACTGCTCTTTGCATACTGCACGACAGACCCAAAGCGTAAGGACTTCCGCCATTACCACCTGTTTTCAATGGCAACCGATGGAACGGACCTGCGGCAATTGACTCACGGAGCATACGACGACTTCTCGCCGAGGTTCATACCTGATGGAAAGATCGTGTTTGTTTCCACACGACGGGGAGGTTATCACCGCTGCGGCAGTCCGGGTTGTCCGGTTTATACGCTGACCATCTGCGACTCCGACGGCGGTAACATACGCCAATTGTCCCCGCACGAGACACAGGAATGGGATCCGGCCATCCTGCACGACGGTCGCATTATCTACACAAGGTGGGATTATGTAGACCGCCATGCTGTATTCGGCGAGCACCTCTGGACCACTCGCCCCGACGGCACTGCCCCCGCGGCATTCTACGGCAACTACACGCGTAATCCCATAGGGCTCTGGGAAGCCCAGCCGGTGCCGGGGTCTCGCCTGGTCATGGCGACCGCGGCCGCCCATCACGCCATGACCGCCGGCTCCATCGTGCTGGTGGATCCCGCCAGGGGTTCCGACGGACTGGCGCCACTCACGCGTCTGACGCCCCAGACCCCATTCCCCGAAAGCGAGTTTCCGGTCCTCAAACAATGGTACTTTCCGGCCCCCGACGCCAAACCGGCCGACACGCCGGAGAACCTCCGCTGGCCGGGACACTGTTACCGCAGCCCCTGGCCGCTGTCGGAACATTATTTCATTGCGGCCTATAGCTTCGATGCTCTGGTCGGCGAACCAAAAGGCAATGCGCCGAACATGTTTGGGCTCTATCTCGTTGATAGTTTTGGCAACAAGGAACTGCTGCATCGCGACCCCGCCATCAGCAGCCTGTGGGCCATGCCAATGCGGTCGCGGCCGGTTCCCCCGGTCCTTCCCACGCTCTGCGAGCCAACGGACAGGCCCGAGGGGACCTTCGTGTTGCAGGACGTCTATGCTTCCAGCCCCGCCATTCCTCGCGGGTCGGTGAAGCGGTTGCGCATCACCCAGGTGTTGCCCAAGACCACCCAAGGCCGCGACAATCCGCCCGTGGGTGCGGCCGGCGGATCACCCGGCAAACAGGTGCTGGGCACCGTGCCGGTAGAAACCGACGGCTCGGCCCATTTCACCGCGCCGGCCGGACTCCCACTGCTCTTTCAGGCGCTTGATGAGACCGGTCAGGCCGTGCAGATCATGCGCAGCGCCACCTATCTCCAGCCTGGCGAAACCGTCGCCTGCATCGGCTGCCACGAATCGCGAACGACCACGCCGCCCGGCAAGATGATGCTCAAGGCCCTGTCGCGACCGCCCTCGATCATCACCCCCGGACCCGACGGTTCAAAACCCTTCAGCTATCCCCTCCTCGTGCAGGGAATTTTCGACAAACACTGTATCTCCTGCCACAACGCCGGGGACGCCGGCGGCAATGTGAATCTCACCGGCGAGCCGGAAGGCCACTACACGTTTTCCTACAACGCCATGGCCGCCCGAGTGCCCTGGTCCAGCGACACCAACAATGACGCCACCAGCATTCCCGGCCGCTACGGCGCCCGTGGCAGCAGCGTCATGTCGCTGCTGCTCAAGACCGGTCACTACAAAGTGTCCCTGTCGGCGTCCGAGATCGAGCGGTTGGCAACCTGGATGGACACCAACGCCCTGTTCTACGGCACCTTCGACCCGGCTGATCAGATGCGCCAGCGCCGTGGCCAGCGCATCGAAGGCCCGAAACTGGAGTGACTTCCGCCGCGCGCAAGCAACGCGATGAACCGACAGCCCAGGGCGCCGCGCCCGGAGTCGAATTCAATTCCGGCACGCTTCCGCTGCCCACGGACACGGGCGTACTGGACGACTGCGACCCCGATGTCGGACAGTGGCCAAGGCCAGCAGTAGGCAGACAACCATCGCCCCCGGCTCCGGTACCACAAACGCCGCATCGCTGAGCAGGTACATGGCCGCGCCGACGCTTCTGTCCACAACCCCGGCCATTCCGGCGGAAGTGAGCGGATTGAAGTACGCGAAGTAGTCGCCCGTGAATGTGCCGCCGCTGTAGACTTCCGCAGTGAAAGAGTACGTTCCAAAAGCCTCGTACAGGCTGTCCACCATGGTTCCGTAGTTGTCATAGCTCAGCCGCTCGGTTGCCAGACCGCTTATCGAGCCCATCGCGGCGGCAAGATGGGCAAACACCGCCTCATCGCCCGCCGGCAGCGGACGGGCGGCCGCCTCGCTCGGCGAGGTCCACGGCCGGAGAATGGTCTCC
>CAYSSA010000105.1:16193-16483 GCA_964433485.1 uncultured Tepidisphaeraceae bacterium
GGAAGTCGATCGCCGCCAGCAGCCCGCTGAACCTCGCCCCATCCGACAGAAGGCTCCAGAGAGACGATGCCTCGGGAGCCGACAGCACCGACGGTCCTCGATAGGTCTCGGAACTGACCACCGCCGAAGCTTCCGACCAGCGATGGGGAAAATTCCGGTTCAAATCCACCCCCTGCGTGTAGTTGCCCCTGACCTGGCCCGCGTAATACTGGGTGTTCTTACGGTGGATGCTCTTGCCCTGCTCCACCCAGGTCCGACCATCGGGATTCAGCAGCGGCATGATCCAGACC
>CAYSSA010000106.1:0-4144 GCA_964433485.1 uncultured Tepidisphaeraceae bacterium
CAGAGATTCCTCGCTGCGCTCGGAATGACGCGTGTGGGGGTGACAGCAACGTTTTCATTCTACGTGGATGGGCCGCAGGCCCGTGAGCGACTCTGCATGACCGATCGACAACCGTTCGCGCAGCAACGGTCGTGGATCAGGGGACGGTGCTGGGAGGGGCGCGCGAGTCCCTGCTGTTCTACGGCGGGTGGCTGATCGAATAATCCGGTCCAAAGAACATCGGAGCACTGCGCGCCGACATTCTCGAGTTGCGTTCTGTCGTCGCAGAGGTCGCCAGGAGTCCTATTGCCGGTGTTGCCGCTTACAAACCCGCCAACAGCCGATCCGACAACGAACGGAGAATCTTTGATTTCATTGGAATGATCGGCTTGCCGCCGCCCGTCTCGGGCCAAGCCGAGCAGACCATTCCGGAATCGGAATAGAATCCACGGACGCACTTGATGCACAACCGCATCATCGACAGAATACCTGTCGACGGGCCGTAATGCCGCTGTCTCAAGCCGCCATACTGGTTCGTGCCGCGAAAAAGGAGATTCCATGGCGCTGGATCTGGTCATGCTGCTGGGCGGCCTCGTTCTGATCATCAAAGGCGGAGACTGGTTTGTCGCATCAGCCGTGCGAATCGCCGAGTTTCTTCGAATGCCTCGGGTGGTGGTCGGTTCCACACTAGTCAGTCTGGCGACCACCACGCCTGAACTGGTCGTGTCCATCATGGCCGGCGTCAAAGGCGAGGCTGGACTCGCCGTGGGCAACGCCGTGGGCTCGGTGCTGTGCAACATCGGTCTGGTCCTGGGCGCGACGGCGGCACTCAAGCAGGTCGATGTTCACTGGAAATCGCTGCGCGTGCCACTGTTCATCATGGTCGGCCTGGCCATACTCCTGTTCCTGATGACCATGGACATGAGGCTTTCCCGCGAACAGGGCGTGTTGCTGCTGGTGTTCGGATTCGCATATTTCGTGTTCGATTTCTGGAAACACTACCGCGACCGGCAACCGGCCGACACCAGCGAGGCCGCGGAAATCGAAAAGGAAATCCTCGCGACGACGCGATTCCTCGAAACGAGAACCGGGGCGGCCGTTCAGTTCTTCGTCGGCGCGATCGTGGTCGTCCTGGGAAGCCGCCTTCTTGTGGATGGCGCGGTTGACTTCGCCGCAAGGCTGGGGATCCCTCCGATCATCGTCGGCCTGACCGTGGTCGCCCTGGGCACGTCGCTTCCCGAACTCGTCACCGCGGTGACCTCGGCCAGGAAGAACGTCTCCGACCTCTCCATCGGCAATGTCCTGGGCGCCAACATCGCCAATCTGTCGTTCATTGCCGGCGCGGCGGCCGTCCTGCAGACCGTTCATGTGGATCGCGCAACCCGAATGCTCAATCTTCCGGCCATGATCGTCATGACGTTCGTCCTGGCCGTATTTCTGCGAACAGATAGGAGAGTATCGCGAAAAGAAGGTGTCGTCCTTCTGGCCTGCTACGGCGTATACCTGACTTGTGTGACCGCGGCCGCCGTTTGGGCTCGCTGAAGTCAGGTCTCATTGAGTTTCGTACCAGGGTCCGGCGGCATCCCCGAAGATGGCCGGTCCGGAAGACCGGAAGAGCGTTGGCCCTCGCCCGATGGTCATGGGTGCCCGTCGACAAAGTTTCACTCCGGCAACGGGACGGGACGGCCTGCGACGGTGGACTGTGCCAGGCAATTCTGTCCGGGAGAGCCACAATGCGAACATGGTTTGAACTGATCGTCATGGTGTCCATTGCGTTGGCGACGGTCGCGCAGCCGCGGGTTGAGGTATCGGTGGGAGCGAAGCTGGCGCCGCGACTGGCGAAAGTGGAGTTCACCATTGGCATCGAGGGCAGGCACGACAACCCATATGATCCTGACGAGGTGGATGTCGTGGTCGAACTCACATCGCCCTCGGGCGCGAAGTTCTCGCAGCCGGCGTTCTACTTCCAGCCCTTTGAACGAAAGCCGCTAAGCCGCGGCGGAAACAACAACGAGTGGCTGTACCCGGTCGGAAAAGGAATCTGGATGGCAAGATTCGCGCCGACCGAAACCGGAACCTATTCAGCCGTTGCCGTGGCCAAAGACCGCTTGGGCGCCGGGCGCTCGGACGCCGTAAGGTTCGACTGCACCCCCTCAACATCCAGGGGATGTGTGCGCGTGTCGAAAAAAGATCCGAGATACCTGGAAATGGACGACGGATCTCCGTTCTTCGCCGTCGGGCAGAATGTGGCCTTTGTTTACGATTCATATGCGACGGCGGAGAAGCTGCGAAAGCTCGGGGATAACGGCGCGAACTTTGCGCGAGTCTGGGCTTGCGCCGAAGACTGGGCCTTGTCCATCGAGGCCCGCAGAAGCGCCTGGGGCCGATCCTGGGATTGGCGGCCGCCGATAGTGCTCATGCCCGACCGCGAGGGCTACCACTCCGGTCGCCTGTGCCTGCGCATCAGCGGCGAGGCCGGAGCGTCGATCACCGCCCAGCCGTCGCATCCCGTGGCCGTCAAACCAGCGACACGCTACGCGCTGTCGGGCCTGTTCCGCACCGAACGCGGCGTCGATGTGGCCGTCGATCTGGCCGGCAAGCGGACGCTGACGGGCAAACCGGGATGGACCAAATTCCGCGAGGAGTTCACCACCTCGCCCAACCAGCAGTGGCTGGGCGATCTTCGCTTCTCGATCAGCGCCAGGGGCGCGGCCTGGCTTGCCGAACTGTCACTCACCGAGGCCGGCGGCGGGCCGGAACTTCTCTGGGAGGCCGACCCCAACCGCCCCGCCGTCGGCGTATACAATCAGCCCGACTGCTTCATGCTCGACCAGGTGGTGGAGGCCGCCGAGCGACACAATGTTTATCTGCAGATGGTCCTGTTGACGCGAGATCACTACATGCGGTTGCTGGACCGCGACGGCTCCCCCGAGTACCAGCGGGCAACAACGGCGGCCCGCAAGCTGTTCCGCTACGCCATTGCCCGCTGGGGATACTCCACCCATGTCGCTGCTTGGGAAGTCTTCAACGAGATGGACCCCGGCAAACCAACGGACGCCTTCTACGCACACCTGGCCGCCGCCGTCGGGCAATTCGACGCCAACCGCCACATGCTCGCCAACAGCACATGGTCGGTGCCTGCAAAAGACCACCGCCATCCGGGACTCAGCACCGCCGACATGCACTTCTACCTGCGCCCCGCCAATGGCGAAACCTGGAAAGACGAGGCCGCGTCGGTGCTTGCCAGATGGAAGGCGATCTCCCCGCAGCTCGCCAACCGGCCTCTGATCTTCAGCGAGTTTGGCATCACCGACAACAACTGGCAGCACGCCCCCGAGCTCAACAAGGACACAAAATATGTCCACCTGCACAACGCGCTCTGGGCCTCGGCCATGTCCGGCTACGCCAGCACCGTCTGCCACTGGTACTGGGATGACATCCACCAGCGCGACCTCTACGGCCTCTACCGGCCCATCTCAAGATTCGTCGCCGACATCCCCTGGACGACTGCCCGGCTCAAGACCGCCGCCGCATCGTGCGACAAGGGCGTGCGCATCATCGGCCTCTCGGGCGAGCGCCAGGCATACCTCTGGCTTCAGGACGAGAAGGCGACCTGGTGGAACATCGTCATGGAAAATCTCTCGCCGCGGCAAATCGCGGGCGCGACGCTGACGCTCGACGGCCTTCCCGCCGGCGACTATCGCGTCGAATGGTGGGACACACGCGAAGGCAAGCCGGTGCGAACCGATGCGGTCAATGCGCACGACGGCAAATGCGGCCTGTCCGTACCGGCCTTTTCGGGGGACATTGCCTGCAAACTTCGGCCCGCGAAATAGCCTCCCGGCGGCATGGGGCGCGCGGCTTCATTTGCCCGCCATCGCTTCCGCCAGACCGGCAATGTTCGACTCGCTTGCCTCCACCGTCGGGGGCAGATCCAACTCCCGCAGGGTCTTCGATGTAATCGGACCGATGCTGGCGATCTTCACCCCGGCCAGCCTGCTCCGATAGTCCCCGCCCAGCAACTTCGCGAAGTTTGTCGCCGTGCTGCTGCTGGTGAAGGTCGCCCAATGCACCTGCCGCGAGTCAATTGCGTCAATCAGATGCGGAGGCAGGCTGTCGGCGCAACGGCTCTCGTACACCGCCACGTCCTTCACTTCCGCCGCCA
>CAYSSA010000106.1:4171-12874 GCA_964433485.1 uncultured Tepidisphaeraceae bacterium
GCGAGATGTCCGCCCGAAGCAGCAGAAACCGCTTACCCGCTGCCTGACCGCGAGCCTCAAACTCGTCCGCCAGCGCCTCGGCCACAAATGACCCCGGCATCAGATCCGGCTCCAGCGAGAACTCTCTCCGAACCGCTTCGGCCGTCGCCTCGCCGATCACGGCCACCCTGGCCTTGCCAAATGCCCGCACATCCATCCCCAGCGCATTGATCCGCCGCCGCGAATGCACGACGCCGTTGGCGCTGGTGAAAACGATCCAGTCATAGCCGCCCATGCCGCGCAGCGCGCTGTCGACGGCCGACTGGTCGGCCGGCGGCGCCAGTTCGATGGTCGGCGCTTCGATCACCCGGGCGCCCATTTCCTCCAGCCTCATCGACAGGTCGCTTGCCTGTTGGCGCGTCCGCGTGACCACCACCGTCTGCCCGAACAGCGGGCGGGCCTCAAACCAGTTGAGTCTGGCCCGCAATTCCACCATCCGACCCACAACGGTAATCGCGGGCGGGGTCATTCCGGCCGCCGCCACCTTTCCCGGCAGGTCCGATATTGTTCCCACGAGGGTCCATTGGCGCGATGTGGTGCCCCATTGAATGGCCGCCGCGGGCATGTTCGGGTCCATCCCATGTTCCATGAGCTTGCGACAGATGTTCGGCAGCCCCTTGACGCCCATATAGAACGCCACGCACGGCAGCTTGGCCAGGGAGTCCCAGTCCACATCCGATGCCGCGCCGCTCGTTCGCTGCTGCGCCTCGGCATCCTTGTATTCGTTCTCCTTTTCGTGCCCGGTAATCAGCGTCAGCGACGAGTTGGTGTCTCGGTGCGTGATGGGAATCCCCGCGTACGCAGAAGCCCCGATCGCCGATGTGATCCCCGGCACAACCTCCCACCGAACGCCTGCGGCAACCAGCGCCTCGGCCTCCTCGCCGCCCCGCCCGAACACAAATGGATCGCCTCCCTTGAGTCTCACCACACGCTTCCCCGCCAACCCCTTCTCCACCAGCAACGCGTTAATCTGTTCCTGCGTCATCTGGTGCCGCGAGGCCATTTTCCCGACGTAAATCTGCTCCGCCTGCGGACAATGCTGTAAGAGCTGGGGATTGGCCAGATAATCATAAACCACCACCTCCGCCCGTTTGAGCAATTCCAGCCCACGCACGGTAATGAGTCCCGGATCCCCCGGACCCGCGCCAACCAGATAGACCACTCCCTTTGCTGTGTGATTCAATATGACCTCGCAGATTGTTTGTGTCATCCATAATAGTGAACTCGGCCACAGCTCACCACTTCAGCCCAGGAACCAATCGGACTAAATATTATGAAATACTTGCCATTCCAGGCGGCTCCCACGCCCATCGGACCGTACATTTCGGCCAAAGTCTATGCACATCAGTTTCCATTGAATGTCGGCCTTGTGTCAAAATGGGTAAAGATTCCGCCATTCTCCAGCCGATATAGTTTACAAGGTTGTTCCGTCAACGCGATGGGTATGGGGTGCGTGGCGGATACTGGATAGGAGACTGGGACCATGTTGGCTCTAGTAGAATCCCACGAGGAATGCGACAATCTGGAAGGCACGGAGCGGCGAATCTTCGGTCGGGCGCGCGCCCACACAAAGGCCGAAGCCAAACGCCTGGATCACACCATTCCTGCCCGGCGTCAACCTCGCCTGCAGCTCCATGTCAAGGATGTTTCTGTCGGCGGTCTTTGCGCCCTTACCGACCAGCCGGTGGCCGAGGGTGAGCAGATCGCCGTGCAATTCGATCCGCGAGCCGGGCTACCCAACTGGTCGGCCTACGGCCACGTCGTCCGTTGCGAGCCCAGCGCCGTAGGATATCGAGTGGCGGTCGAATTCGATCCGCGTCCCGCAGCATAGGGCGAAGTCACCGTCCGTGCATCCCATTTCCCGATACGCGGTTTGGCGTATCCGACCCCAACACTCTTGCCCCGCAGGTGTCCTGCTGCGGAAGCACTCTCTCGCCACGCCTGTCCCGCGCGCCTCTGCTCGCCATGGGCGACCGGGTCCAAACCAGGCGGCGTAAGCCTTGTTCAACGCGGTCGGTGAACGCCGCATTGGCCCCGGTGCTCAACAGCCCCCCACATCCATCCGATGAGCATCTGAGCAGGAGGCATGCGGCCTAGCTCGCGTACACCTTCTGTCGTTGCACCGATTCGTCCGTTTCCGTCATCAGGAGGCACCATGCGCAGTCGTTCCACGCTCATCGCTCTGGTCGCATCACTCGGCGCCCTGTCCATGTCCGCGACGGCCGCTCCCATTATCTACGTTCACGATGCCCGCGCAACCCTCGCTATGCTCGATTTGGCCAGTGGCCAGTCTCAAGTCGTCGGCATTCTGCCCTCGGTCATGACCGACATCGCTTTGTCCCCCGGGGGCGAACTGTATGGCATCGACTTCACAAGTCTCTGGCAAATCGACCCGGAAACCGCCAAGGCCACGCGAATTGGCGACACCGGTTACACCCTGAATGCCCTCACATTCGCCCCCGACGGCAGCCTCTACGCGGCCGGCGCCTGCCTTGTATCCCTCGATATCAGCACCGCTGCGGCGACTCTCATCGGCAACCTGACGCCTTTCGCATCCGCCGGCGATCTCGTGTTCGATTCCGATGGCCGCCTGCTTCTCTCGACGACCGACAACAAACTGCTTCGACTTGACCCCAATAACGCCGGCCATAGCCTCATTGGCGGCCTCGGCCACAACAACGTCTACGGTTTGGCCATGGTCGATGGGACGCTTTACGGGGTGTCGAACACCGAGCGGGTCAGCTTCCCCATCAACCCGGCAACCGCGGCGGCCGGTCCTGCGATTCCTCTTCCGCCATCGCTTGCCGGCGCCTATGGTGCAACGTCCGGCGCGACAAACCAGCCGGTGGCCGCGGTTGTGCCCGAACCGGTCGGGTTGTGCGTCGGGGCTGCCGTTGTCCTCCTGTTGTCACGGCGCCGACGTACCCGCTGATCCGACGCATTCACAATGTCTGCCAGCCATCATGGGTGGTTGGCGGAACGGCCCCCAGGGTCAATCGGAACGGCGGGCCGGGTGGGGGCGCATGCAATCAGAACGGCAGTTCCATGCGTGTCTACAACACCAGCTTTGCCAGTCCCAGCAGTGTCGCCTCATTCACGTTTCGGTATCTCCACCCGCGTGGCCAGTCGCCGTGGAACGCCTTGTCCAAACCGCCCAGTACACCGCCGGTGGTGATGACCGTCGGCAGCATAGGCACGGAGACATGTGACTTCATGAGTTGAATCCGATCCGATGAGGCCGCAAGCAGTGATTGAATGATCGCGTAGAGCATCGCATCGCGGGAGGTTCCGAGAGTCAGACCATGAAAAGCCGCATGACGCTGCTCGATCGTCATGCGGTCGCCGGCCAGATATGGATCGAACCGGACCGACGACGGCGTTGCCTGGCGAGAAAGCCGGCCAACGAGTTTGTGGAAGGCGCTGACGGATAGATCGGCATAAAGCGTTCGATGCGCCCAGGTCAGGGCCGAGCCCGCGGCGGCGATGGTGGAGATGCTCATCCAGCGATTGCCCACGCCGACCGGGCAGGTAATCAGCCTTTCGTGGGTCCTTGGCTTGTCGGTGCAAATCAGGAGGGCGTCGGTTGACCCGCTCACATGAAGCACCTGGCCGACTCCTGCGCCGGTGGCGAGCATGGCAGAGGAGGCGTCCATACATCCGGTGACCATTGGCGTGCCGTGAATCAGACCGAACTTAGACGCGGCCTGGTGGGTGATCATGCCGGCGATGGCGTCCGCTGACACGATCTGGGGCAGGCAGTGCTGGCTGGCGCCGACGGCCTCGATGAGTTCGTCGTTCCAGGTGTCGAGCGTTCGCCAGTTGTGAAGCCCCATGAAGCAGGCGTTGGATGGGTCGATGACTCGGCTGTGCGTCAGTTGCCGATGCAGGAAGGTATTGAGGTGGCCGACCAGATCGGCCTTTTTCATGAGCGATGCGGCGTTGTGGTTGAACCAGGCATAGGTTGTCGAGGAGATGCCGCCAGGAAATGGTCTGTTGCCGGCCAGTCGGATGTGCCGGGCCTTGCCGATGCGCGTTTCGAGGTTCATCGCGACCGTCACGGAACGGCGATCCTGGTGGGTGACGAGCGGTGTAAGAGGGTTGCCGCGGCGATCCATAGCGACCCAAGCCGGCGACATCACCGACAGGCCGATGCAGTCAACATGGCGGACGACATTGCCCATATCGCGCAACGCGCGGCCGCGTGACCGGGGAATATGACGGGCGTCCACTTGCGCAAGGGATTCGACGAAGGACGTGGGAAACGGCGAGCGAATGATTGGACCGGAAAACCGGTTGTTGAGGATAATGGCCGCTTTGATCGCCGAGGATCCGATGTCGATGGCGAGGATTCGCATGGCCGCTGCTTCTACCGCGCGATGAGGTTGAAGGAAATACCTGTGGATACAACGACTCCAAGGAGTTACCCTGTAGTTCATGCCAACCACGTCTTTGCTTCGGTTTGTTGTCGTTCTTGCCGGTCTGCTGATGGCGCTGTCTGGACCGTCACAAGCGGCTGATGCGCCGGGCGGACGGCCGAACATCCTGTTCTGCTTTGCTGATGACTGGGGTCGATACGCCAGCGTGTACGCTGCCGCTGAGAGCCGGCCATCGGTGAATCTGGTTGTGAAGACACCGAATATTGACCGCGTGGCGCGGCAGGGGGCGATGTTCACCAATGCGTTTGTCACCGCTCCGTCATGCACGCCTTGCCGAAGTTCGCTCCTGTCGGGCCAGTATTTCTGGCGCACCGGGCGAGGGGCGATACTCAACGGAGCGGTGTGGGATGAGAAGATTCCAAGCTATCCGTTGCTGCTGCGTGACGCCATATTGGCAAGAGCCACAAGGTCTGGAGTCCCGGCACACCGGCCGATGCGCCGTACGGCGGCCAGAAGTACGCGTACGAGAAATCGGGCCGGGCATTCAACAACTTCTCCGAGAATGCGACCAGGATGGTCAGGGATGGAATGGCTTTCGAGGCGGCCAAGGCGAAATTGCTGGCCGAGGTCGGGGGCAACTTCGACGCCTTTCTTTCCGACAGAAAACCCGGACAGCCATGGTGCTATTGGTTCGGTCCGACGCTGACACATCGCACCTACGAAAAGGGCTCTGGCAAGGCGCTATGGGGCATTGATCCGGATTCGCTCAAGGGCAAGCTGCCGAAGTTCCTGCCGGATGTTCCCGAGGTTCGGGAGGACTTTACGGACTATCTGGGCGAGATTCAGGCATGGGATGCCGGGGTGGGTGTGTTGCTGGCCAGGCTCGACGCGATCGGAGAAGCCGGCAACACGATGGTGGTGATCAGCGGAGATCACGGCATGCCGGGAATGCCGGGGGGCAAATGCAATCTTTACGATTTTGGAACGGCAGTAGCGCTGATCGTGCGAATGCCGGGCGGCGCGAGCGGGGCGGCGGCTGGTCCACGGGTCGTGGAAGATTTCGTCAATCTGATGGACCTTGCGCCGACTTTTCTGGAGGTGGGGGGCCTAAGCCCTCCGGAAGTCATGACGGGCCGGAGTATTCTGGGCATTCTGCGTTCGGCGAAATCCGGACAGGTCGATCCTGCCCGCACCTGGGTCGTCACTGGACGCGAACGGCATGTGGGCGCTGCGCGCGAAGGCAATCTGCCCTATCCGCATCGGGCCCTGCGAACAAAGGAATTTCTTTACATCCGCAATTTTGCGCCGGACCGCTGGCCGATGGGTGATCCGAAGTTCACGACCGACGCGGACGCGCCGTCGGTTGAGGCAGTCGAAAAGAGTACCTATGCGACGTTTGCCGACATGGATGCAAGCCCGACCAAGGCGTGGTTGTTTGGGCAACGCAACGTGTCCCAATGGAAATGGCATTATGACTACGCTTTTGCCAAGCGACCGGCCGCTGAACTCTACGACTTGAAGAACGACCCTGACCAGACGCGCAATCTGGCCAACGAGCAGGAGTTCAGCCAGGTACGAGCTGATATGGATCGGCGTTTGATGGCCGAATTGCATCGCACCGGCGATCCGCGGGTGATTGACAATGGCAAGTTCTTCGAGACGCCGCCGATGGCCGGCGGGTCCGGGCCTGCCACCGCGCCGGCCACCCGGCGGCGGTGAGAAGCCTCTCTCTCGTAGGGCGCGCCGATGGATTTGACTCCGTCAGGAATCAGGCCTGAAGTCGTTCGACTCAGCATCGCGTCACGCAGTTACCGGTATCAGCGATCGCAGGAGTGAGGACCGACAGATCGGAGCGTTTATGCGGATGGTTGGTTTGGTCTTGTCGTTAATGGTGGTTATCCCGCTATTTGCCGGGGCGGCCGAGTCATCGCCCCAGTCACGGGTCTTGATTTTCAGCGGCAAGAACAATCACAACTGGAAGGAGACAACCCCCGTGCTGAAACAGGCACTGGCCGACAGCGGGTGGTTTGTGGTGGATGTGACGGAGAAGCCGGAAGAGTGTGATGAGGCAATGCTGGCGAAATACGATGTGATTGTCAGCAACTGGACCAACTGGCCGGACGTGGAAAAGCGAGTCTGGGGAGAGAAGGCGGAGAAGGCGGTTCTGGATTTTGTGCGCGGGGGCAAGGGATATGTGACGGTCCATGCGGCCGGCTCGGCGTTTTACAACTGGCCGGAGTTTCAGGAACTTGTGGGGTCGTGGTGGAAGCTCGGTCAGACTGGTCACGGACCGATCCATGAGTTCAAGGTGACGATGACGGATACGAATCATCCGATCACCCGAGGGTTGGCGGAGTTTGCGATCAAGGATGAATTGTGGCATCAGGTGGGAACGGCCGGAAAGCTGAACGTGCTCTGCTCGGCGATGTCGGACAAGGCCAAGGGTGGCTCGGGCGAGGCGGAGCCGGTGGCGCACTGGCGCGAGTTTGGCAGGGGGCGGTGTTTCCATCTGGTGCTGGGGCATGATGGCGCGGCGATGAAGAATGCGGGGTTCCAGTCGCTGCTCGTGCGTGGAACGGAGTGGGCTGCCACGGGGAAGGTGCGGGAAAGCGGTGATCGGTGATCAGTGATCATCGATCGTTCTGTTTGCCGCCACGATTCCCGCGTTTCGTTGGAGCACATGCAACTTCACCCGCTTCATGGCCGAGCCTCTGAGTTCACGGCGATAGTCTTGGGGCGTCCATTGCAAGACGGCGGCCGGGTCAAGGCCTCCCGATGGCCAGCGCGGGCGAAACGCCTCGGCCGTTGCGGGTAGGGCCTGACGATTCCAAGGGCAGACTTCCTGGCATATATCGCAGCCGAAGAGCCAGTTGCCCATGGCTGGGCGATACTCGGCCGGGGTTTCACCGCGGAGTTCAATGTTCAGATAGGAAATACAACGCCGGGCGTCCATACGGTAGGGTTCGAGTGCGCGTGTGGGGCAGGCCTCGATGCAGCGTGTGCAGGTGCCGCAACGGTCCGTGGCCGGGATGTCGGGAGCCAACTCCAGTGTGGTCAGGACTTCGCCCAGCAGCAGCCACGAGCCGATTTTCGAGTTGATGACACAGGTGTTCTTCCCCATCCAGCCCACGCCGGCGCGGGCGGCCAGCTCCTTCTCCATGACCGGGGCCGTGTCAACGGCGCATCGCGTCTCAGCGTCCGGCGCACGCTCGCGCAGCCAGTCGGCCAGCGCGTGAAGGCGAGGCTTGAACCACTCGTGGTAATCGTCGCCGAGGGCGTAGCGGGCGATTCGGCCTGTTCGGCGCTCCGTCTTCGGGCAGCCCTCTGAACACGAAGCCTCGAAGGTTGAACTCGGCGCAGGGAAGTAGTAATTCACCGCCACGCAGATCACGGATTGTGCCCCGGGCAGATAGACGGCCGGGTTGATTCGTTCCTGAATACGATTCTTCAGCCAATGCATGTCGCCGTGATGTCCACCGGCGAGCCATTGCCGAAAGTAGTTCGCATGGCTGGATGGTCCAACCGGGGCGATGCCTGCAAGGTCGAATCCAAGCAGCGTGGCCTTCTCGCGGATGTCCGCGGATGTCAGCATTCCGTTAATATGATCCCGGCCGGGCGCGGAAGCAAGGGAGGGTCGCCGCGCTCCAGGGATAACGCTGTTCTTCTTTCATTTTCCGCGGCGATTGCGGTATGCTTTGTCGTTATGGCTGACTATCCATCCTACGATCTGGCAACACTTCGGGAAGGCGTGCGACCGTTTCGGCTGATCTGGTCGCCGCGGATGCGATCGACCAACGACCGCGCCATCACGCTGCGCAAGCGCAACCAGATTTTTGCGCCGACGATTGTTGTCACCGGCCACCAGACGGCGGGTCGTGGTCGGGGCGGCAACACCTGGTTCTCCAACACCGGGTGCATCACCGCGACCTTCGCCGTGGCGGTGGAGCCGACCTCGCCGCCACATCACCTGCCTCTAGTTGCCGGGCTGGCCATTCGCAACGCCGCCGCGGAGTTGGCTTCCACGCAGGATATCCAGCTCAAATGGCCCAACGACATCGTTTTCCAGGGCCGCAAGCTCGGAGGGTTGCTGTGTGAACGCGTCGAGAATATCGACCTTATCGGCGTTGGGCTCAACCTCAACCTCAACCCGATGGATGCGCCGGTTGCGCTGCGGCCCATGATTGCCTCGATCAGCAAGATCTGCGGACAGCTACACGATCCCACCGAGGCGCTGATTCTAATTTGCCGACATATCCTGCAGACGCTGGCCCGCCGCACGGAGCAGACT
>CAYSSA010000106.1:12884-16269 GCA_964433485.1 uncultured Tepidisphaeraceae bacterium
GGCCATACTGGCCGACTACACGCGAGAGCACTCCCTGCACGGACATCGGCTGACCATCAGCAGCGAGAACGAGCCGCCGATCAAGGGCGTATGCGAGGGTCTGGACGACACCGGGCGCCTGCTTGTGCGCCGTGGAAAGACGCTGCACCGCGTCGTCACCGGACACGTGGAGGTGGAGAAGGAGTAGGGTTGGCAGGCGCCGCATCTTGTTGGATATTGGCTTTTTGATTCGTAAGGCATGTCAATGCTCGACGCCAAACAGATCCTCGACCGGTATTTTCTGGAAATGCGCTGGCGATGCCTGAGTCTGGCCGCGGACCTGGACCGCGTGCAGCGCGGGCAGGGCTCGGATTCCGTCATGGCCGACTCGCGATTGCAGAAGTTGCGCGAGGCGGTCAAGGTGTTGCTCGAGCCCGGCGCCGGCAGGGCTGAGCGCGTGCTGATGGTCTTCAGCGATACGACTCCGCCGCCGAAGTAAGTGCTGAGCCCTGAGCCAACCGCGTCCGCTGAAGCGGCCGGTATGGATGACTGTAAACGTCCGCCTGTCGACCACCCACCACCCCATGCGCTACATCGACCCACACATCCATTGCGTTTCACGGACCACCGACGACTACATCTTCATGGCCCGGGCGGGCGTGGTCGCCGTCAGCGAGCCGGCTTTCTGGGCCGGGTTCGACCGTTCCAGCGCGCAGAGCTTCTACGACTACTTTCGGCACCTGACCGATTACGAGCCCCTCCGGGCCGCGAAGTATGGGATTCAGCACTATTCCTGGCTTTGCATCAATGCCAAGGAGGCCGAGAACGTTTCGCTGTCGCGAGAGGTCATCAAAATCATCCCGGAGTTTCTCGACCGTCCCACGGTGCTGGGCATCGGCGAAATCGGCCTGAACAAGAACACCCGCAACGAGATCACCATCTTCGAGGAACAGGTCGATCTGGCCGCGCGCACCAACCAGCTTATCC
This sequence comes from uncultured Tepidisphaeraceae bacterium, assembly GCA_964433485.1. Taxonomy (GTDB): domain Bacteria; phylum Planctomycetota; class Phycisphaerae; order Tepidisphaerales; family Tepidisphaeraceae; genus JANYKD01. The sequence continues at coordinate 13,851 of CAYSSA010000106.1, forward strand.
TCATCCACACCCCGCACCTGGAAGACAAGCACAAGGGCACCTCCATCATCACCTCGATCCTCAAGAACGACAAACGCATCGACCCCGAGCGCGTGCTGATCGATCACTGCGAGGAACAGACGATCCGTCTGGCCAAAGATGCCGGCTTCTGGTGCGGGTTGACGATCTATCCGGTGAGCAAAGTCACGCCCCAGCGCGGCGCCGACCTGCTGGAGATGTATGGCACCGACAAGATCATGGTCAACAGCGCCAGCGACTGGGGCGAATCCGGTCCGCACTACCTCATGGACACCTGTCTCGAATACACCCGTCGCGGCCATGCCCGCGCCGACATCGACAAGGTATTCTTCGACAATCCGTTTCGGTTTTTTGCACAGTGTCCCAAGTGGAAGGTGGATGCGAACGCGGTATGATTGATTTCACGCGGCGCGTCTCCCTGCACCGGGAACTCAAGGCTGATTTGCGATTCCTCCGCTCTGCGCTTACAAATCATCCGTCCTTTACACGGGATCGCATCATGACACTCGCCAAGCATCTCCTCATTGCACTTGTCTTACTCGCCACAGGTCATGCAACATCCGCGGCCGAGCGCTCCGGTCCTGGAGAACCGCCGGCCGCTGCCGTCAATTTGCGCTGCGAATACCTCGTGCACCCGCTGGGCGTCGACGAGCCGCAGCCGCGGCTGAGTTGGGAGATGGTCTCGCGCAATCGTGAGCAGAAGCAAACGGCTTATCAGGTTCTTGTCGCCTCGTCTCCCGATCGCCTGCGGCCGGGTCAGGCGGATCTTTGGGACACAGGGAAAGTGAATTCGGATCAGACCGCGCACATCGCCTATGCCGGAAAGCCGCTGGCCTCGGGACAGCGCTGTTACTGGCGAGTGGCAATCTGGGACAAGGACGGTCGGCCGTCGGTGTGGAGCGAACCGGCCGTCTGGTCGATGGGGCTGCTTCGGCCGGGCGACTGGAAGGCCCAGTGGATCAGCTTCCGCGACAAATCGCCGCTGCATGCCGACCGTGCGAGGCTGCATCTGCCGCCGGCGCGCCAGTATCGCAAGGAATTCCCGGCCGGTCGGCAGATTGCCCGCGCCATGTTGTACGCCACGGCCCTGGGCATTTATGAAATGCAGATCAACGGCCAACGTGTCGGCGATGCGTTCTTCACGCCCGGCTGGGCCGACTATCACAAACGCAGTTATTATAACACGTATGATGTCACCCGGCTCATACAGCAGGGAGACAACTGCATTGGCGCCACCGTGGCCGATGGATGGTACGCGGGCTACCTCGGCTATGCCCTTCTGGTCGGCTACGGGCCGAATCGCGCCGGACGCAATATCTACGGCAAGACTCCAGCCCTGATGGCGCAACTCGAGATTGAATACGCCGATGGCACGCGCCAGTTTGTCGTGACCGATGCCACATGGCAAACCAGCGACGCCGGGCCAATCCGCGAGGCCGATTTCCTCATGGGCGAGACCTACGACGCCCGCCTCGAACAACCCGATTGGTGCCGACCGACTTTCCGACCACGCGGTTGGGACGCCGCTATCCTTGCCGCTGACAATGGCAGCACCAAAGCCATGTTCTCGGACACCACCGGCGACCGCGAGGTCGAGCTTGGCTTCGTGGCCCCACCGCGATTGCAGGCCTACTGTGCCCAGCCCATCCGCATCACACAGGAGCTGAAGGCCAGACGGATCACGGAGCCCCGCCCGGGCGCGTACATCTTTGACCTTGGCGAAAACTTCGCCGGCATCATTCGGCTCAAGCTGCGCGGGCCGGCCGGGAAACAGATCACCATCCGCTACGGTGAGATGCTGCATCCCGATGGTCGGCTGATGACCGAGAATCTGCGCAAGGCCCGAGTGACGGACACCTACATCATGCGAGGAGATCCGGCCGGCGAGGTGTGGTCGCCGCGGTTCACATACCACGGCTTCCAGTACGTCGAACTGATCGGCCTGGCCGAGCGTCCTGATCTCGAAGCTGTGACGGGGCTGGTATTGCAGAACGACACGCCGATGGTCGGCGCCTTCGAATGCTCCGATGACGTGATGAACCAGTTTTATCGCAATGTCGTTCGCACCCAGCGGGCCAACTTCATCGAAATTCCCACCGACTGCCCGCAACGCGATGAACGTTTCGGCTGGATGGGCGATGCCCAGATATACGCGCGAACGGCCACCTTCAACGCGGACGTGGCCGCGTTTTTCACGAAGTGGATGTGCGATGTCGTCGAAGCCCAGCGCAGTTTCGGAGCCTATCCTGACTACTGCCCATATCCGATGAGCCACGGCGTGCCTCACAAGACCTTCGGCACAGCTTGGACGGATGCCGGCATCATCTGTCCGTGGACCATATGGAAAGTATACGGCGACACCCGCATCCTGCAGAAAATGTGGCCCAGCATGACGAAGTTC
>CAYSSA010000107.1:0-11012 GCA_964433485.1 uncultured Tepidisphaeraceae bacterium
GGCGATGCCCGCTCGCGCCCATATATCGCCGACTACAATGACGACGGCCAACCGGACATTCTTCTCGGCTCGGCCGACGGCAAGGTACGCCTCTTCAGTGGGTCCGTTCCACCCGCAGCGAACCTTTCCGGGTTCACCATCGTCGATCCTCGCTGGAACGGCACCCTATACGAAGGCACCCCTGCGACGCTTTCCGCGACGCCGGCCGGCGCGGGCATCGAGTACAACTGGATTTTTGGCGACGGACCGTCCGTTGCCACTGGATCGCCCATCAGCCATACCTATGCCGACAACGGCGACTTCATTCTTTCAATGAGCATGTCCGATCCGCTCACCGGCGACAGCATCATTCAGCAGATACCAACGATGGTTGCCAACCTACCTCCAAGCATTGCATTCATTGGCGATGCCTGGTTGCCGCGAGCGGGGACACTGTTCCTGACGTCCAGCTTCTCAGACCCCGGGGCGGACACCTGGTCCGCCACCGTAGACTATGGTTTTGGTCCTCAGCCGCTGACACTCAACGCCGACAAGACCTTCGCGCTCAACCATGTCTACAACGATCCCGGCGTCTATACTGTCGCTATTACCGTCACCGATGACGACGGCGATTCCGGAACTGCGGTATTTCATGTCACCGTCGTGCCTCCACCAAACGTCACGGGCATGAAGATCGACAACGGAACCATCCAGCGATCCATGATTCGCTCGCTCAGTTACACCTTCAGTGCCGATGTCTCAGCCACCCTGACCCCAGCCGACCTTCCACTCGTCAATCTTAACACCGGGCAGTCGGTCCCCACCAGCGCGATGGCCTTGGCATGGGATCCGGCCACGCTCACGGCCACGTTCACCTTCCCCCTGCTGCTTGGCAAGTCTCTCGCGGACGGATACTACACCGCCACGCTGCTGGCGACGGGCATCGGCGACGCAGTCGGCAATCCACTTGACGGCAATCGAGACGGCTTTGGCGGCGACAACCATGTCGCGTCGTTCCACCGGTTCTTTGGAGACAGCGACGGCGACCGCGACGTTGATGCGCTGGACATGCTTCGCTTCCGCAGAAGCTATCCCAAGTCCAGTCCCGATCCCGCGTTCAACAGCATTTTCGACTACACCGGCGACAACCGCGTTAATCCGCTTGATTACGCCTTCTTCCAACGCAACTATCTCAAGAAGCTCCCCTTGCCGCGAGCCAGCGCCATGGCACGCGTCTCGGCGGCCCCCATTTCCGCGCCGGCCACTCCATTCAGCACGCGGAAGATTGTATGATGCGGTGTCAGAGATTCGCGTGGTTTCCTTGTGCATGCAAGGCTTACGGAGGTTCTTATGATGACAAGCCGCGGGTGTTTCCTGTTTGCGTTGTTCCTGGCCGGTTTCTTTGTCCTGCCGTCAATGGCGCAGGATCGCGAGGGCGCGTTGCAGTTCTCCGGCCCTTCGCAGGCGAAATCCGACGCCGAGAAGAAGATTCTCGCCGTGCTGGCGGAGGTGGGCGCAAACCAGCGCCGCGGCAACCTGATCGTCCCCGAGACAGATGGGCGATTTCTGCGTCTGCTGGCCGAGTCTCTTGGCGCCAAACACGTCGTCGAGGTGGGCACCTCCGTCGGGTATTCAACCATCTGGCTTTGCCTGGGGCTTACGCAGACGGGCGGCAGACTGACCACGTTCGAGATCGATCCCGATCGGGCGCGCCAGGCACGCGAGAACTTCAAACGCGCGGGTGTCGCTTCGATTGTCACGCTTGTCGAGGGCGATGCCCACGAGCGGGTGAAGGACTTGAAGGAACCGATCGACATGGTCTTTCTCGATGCCGACAAAGAGGGCTATGTCGACTACCTCCAGAAGCTGCTGCCGCTGGTACGGCCTGGCGGGATCATCGTCGCCCACAATATCAACAAGCAACAGGCCGACCCAAGGTATATCAAGGCCATCACCAGCAACCCGGAACTTGAAACGGCATTCCTCAACCTGGGAAGTTCCGGAATCAGCGTGACAATGAAGAAGCGATGAGGGCGCAACCAGCCCGTAATCGTCCGATGCTTCGTCCTCTCGATCAGGTTTGACATTGACCAGGTCGATCGCCGCGGCCGGTTGTATTGCCATCGATGAGCTCAACCAAACCACCTTGATCCGTGGTACACTCTCCAACCTATGGAGCTTCCCTATTTAACGGACTTTGAGGGCATTGGCGGCACGATCAAGGAACGGCCCGAGGATTTCTGCGTACAGGAACTACCCTTGTACGAGCCCTCCGGACAAGGTGAGCATGTCTACTGTGAAATCCAGAAGCGGGGGATGACCACGTTCGATGCCGTGGACCGTCTTGCCAGGGCATTAGGGGTCTCCGGACGGGACATCGGATTTGCCGGCATGAAAGACGCCCAGGCAGTCACCCGGCAAGTGCTGTCCATACCGGGAGTAACGGAAGACCAGGTACTGGCAGTGAACACTCCCGGAATCCAGGTACACTGGGCAAGGCGCCACGGCAATAAGCTGCGACTGGGCCATCTCAAAGGCAACCGCTTCAGCATCAAGTTGCGACAAGTACAGGCCGAACACGTCGTCAGAGTAAAGCCCGTCTTGGATGAACTGGAGCGACGCGGCCTGCCGAATTACTTCGGCCAGCAGCGGTTTGGAATCCGCCGCAACAACCACCTTCTGGGCGCGGCGCTGGTGGCCGGAGATGATCAGCGTCTCATGGACCTCCTGCTGGGAACCCCGGATCCATCGGTTGATGACGCACAATCCATGGGCGCCCGCAAGGCCTATGCTCATGGCGACCTGGAACGAGCAATGCACCTCTGGCCAAGGCGATGCGGCGCCGAACGCCGAGTCCTGCACCGCCTGATCAAGACCGGCAAGCCGGCCGTGGCGGCAAAATGCGTGGACGAGCGAGTGCGCCGACTGTGGGTGTCCGCGCTCCAGTCGGAAGTCTTCAATCAGGTTCTGGCCGATCGCATCGGCGAAATTGATCGGGTCCAGACGGGCGACTGGGCCATGAAACATGAGAACGGTGCTTGTTTTCTGGTCGAGGATGGCGAGAAGGAACAGCCTCGCGCGACGGCATGGGAAATCAGTGCCACCGGGCCGATTGTGGGCTATCGCATGAGCATGTGCCAGGACCGGCCGGGCGAAATCGAGCGCCAAGTACTCGCAAACGCCGGGCTCGCTCCCGAGGCGTTTCGTGTGGAGGGTCGTGTGCGCGTCAAGGGCACACGAAGGGCCCTGCGCGTGCGGCCGGAGGGCTTGGAACTGGCAGGCGGAGTCGACGAGTTCGGCCCCTATATCGCGGTCGCCTTCTCGCTTCCGGCCGGCTCGTTTGCCACCGTGCTCATGCGTGAGATCATGCGAACCGGTGATCGGCTCGATACGCAGGAATCTCCCACAACGTGATCCGAGGACCGCACCCGACGGAGTCCGCCATGAATTTGACCTTCCCCAGGGCGATGTCGATGGCCTGCGCCGGGCTTATGCCAGGGTACCCACGAAAAATGTCATAACGTCCGAGACATTGCCGGCCTTACAATCTCGCGTCGAGCGCCTCCCGCACCTTGGCGGCCAGGGCACCCGGCGAAAACGGCTTATGGATGAACCGCAGGCCCTCGTCCAGAATTCCATCGTGGGCGATCACGTTGGCGGTATATCCCGACATGAACAGCACCCTGAGTTCCGGGCGCCGCTCGCGGGCCAGCGCATAGAGTTCCCGCCCGTTCATCTCGGGCATCACCACATCGGTCAACAGCAGATGCACCGCGATCTCCTCCTTGTCCAGCAGTGACAGCGCCTCGGTTCCGTTGCGTGCCAGCAGCACCTTGTAGCCGCTGTGCTCCAGCATCGCCCTCGCCACATCGCGAACCATCGCATCGTCTTCGACCAACAGGAGCGTCTCGCCACCACTCGGGTCGATGGATTGATCCACCGCACGGACCTCTTGCTCGATCTCTTGCCGCGCCGGGGCCGGAAGGTAGACCTTGAACGTCGTCCCCCTACCAGGCTCACTGTAGACACCGATGCTGCCTCCATGTTGTTTCACAATGCCATAACTGGTGGCAAGTCCGAGACCGGTACCCTCACCCACCGGCTTGGTTGTGAAGAACGGCTCAAACAGCCGGGCCCGTGTCGCCGAATCCATCCCGTGGCCGGTGTCGCTGATGCTCAAGACCACATAACGTCCCGTGGCCACCGCCGGATGTGTCGCGACATAGTGTCCGTCCAAATCCGCAAGCCCGGTTTCAATGGTCAGCCGTCCACCCCGAGGCATCGCATCCTGGGCATTCACGGCCAGATTCATGATCACCTGCTCAATCTGTCCGATGTCACCACGTACCGGAGGAACAGAGGGGTCCACGATGATGTCGATGGCGATGTCCTCGCGAATGGTCCTTCGCAGCAGTTTCTCGAACGCGCCGACCGCCTTGTTCAGGTCTATGTCCTTGAACTCCATCACCTGCTTGCGGCTGAACGCCAGAAGTTGGCGCACCAAATCGCGGGCCCGCTCTCCCGCGCGGACAATCTGTTCCAATGCCTCACGGCGGTCCTTCTCATCCCGAATCGTCTCCAGCAGCATCTCCGAGTAGCCCAGGATCGGCGATAGCATGTTGTTCAGATCGTGCGCCACTCCGCCGGCCAGACGCCCAACGGCTTCCATCTTCTGCGCCTGAAGATACTGGGCCTGTAGTTTCTCGTGCTCAGACTCCACTCTCTTTCTTTCCGAGATGTCGATGCCGACGCCCACGAGGAACATCTGCCCAAGCACCTCGCATCTGACTCCGGTCAACAGAAAGGGAATCGCCCGTCCATCTTTTGTAAGCAGCGGCGATTCCATCATGTTTTCCCCTTTTTCCATGACGACCGGCACGGCCTGTCGAACCGCTTCCATGGCTTCCGGCGGATGCCAGGACATGATGCTGCGGCCATTCATCTCGCCGGCATCGTATCCCAGCAACCGCGCATGGTTACGGTTCCACCGCACCAGCTTCAGTTCAGGATGGCTGTATACATAAAATATCCCCGGCAGGCTTTCCAGGAACGCTTTTGCAAACAATTCCTCTCGCTGCAACGATTCCTCCGCCTTCTTGCGGTCGGTGATGTCGGTATGCGTGCCAAGCATTCGAAGCGGGCGACCCTCGGCGTCACGCTCCACGACCTTGCCAAGCGACATGATCCATTTCCAGTCGCCATCCCTGGTTCTCTGCCTGAACTCGACACGATACTCGCTCCGCTGCCCCGCAACGTATTCGGCATAAGCCCGATAGACGGATTCACGATCGTCCGGATGCAACCGCTCCCGCCACTTCTCGTTGGTCTCGACGAATCCGTCCGGATCATATCCCAGCATCCGGGCGTACTCCGGACTCACCACCGCTTCACCTGTCCGCACGTTCAAATCAAAAAACCCCTGTTCCGCCGCCGTCATCGCCAAACGCAAACGCTCCTCGCTCTCGCGCAGCGCTTCCACGAAACGGCCACGGTCCCGATGATCGCACAAAATCCGGCCGATCAGCACCGTCGCCAGCGGATAGGTCAGCATGACCGGAAACGCGATTTTCTTGAGCGTATCCAGGGCCTTATCGGCCGGCAACATCGCCGTGAGCGACAGCATCACAATATGCACCAGCAACCCTAGACTGAACAACATCAGCGACGTCCAGTCTCCGCCCCGTCGCCGCTGCCTGAAATGGTAGACCAGCCCGAGCAGGAGAGACGTCAGGATCACTGAAACGCCCATAGGCGCGCCCACGCCACCCTGCACAACGCGGCATATGATCGCCATTCCACCCGCCACCGCCGCCGCCCATGGGCCAAAAAACAATGCGCAAAGGCTGATCATCACGGAACGCCCGTCGAAGAACAACCCCGGCCCGAGCACCAGAGGACGCAGCATCCCGATCACCGCCGATACCCCAAATACCAAGCCCTGCAAAACAGCGCCGAGATGCCCTTTCGGCCAACGACGGCTCACAAAGCCCGATACCACGCTCAATGCGGCCAGGAGGGCCAGATTGTAGATCAAGTCGATGATGATCATGTGCAATCCCGGTGGACTTAACGCAGTCTATTCAGCGGCTGGCTTGGCAGGTTCGGCCAAGATTCCAATCATCGCGGCGGCGATTCCGGCCACTGTCACCCCCACCGCAATCCAGGCATCAACCGCGTAGTGGCGAGCGGCGTAGTCAACACTGGAGTAAAACATCCAGGCGCAGGAGGCACAGAAGACCGCCGGCAACAACGGATAAAGCGGTACGCGGTATCCCGGTTCGCGGCCCGCCACCCTGGATCGAAGCCGAAACAACGCCAGTCCCGTCAGAAGCAAGAACAACCAGAAGAGCGGTCCGGTGAAATTCGCCAGGCGGTCGAATCCGCCACTGGACCGCCCTACCAGAGCGATTACCGCCAAGCTGACCATTGCCTGCGCCACCAGCGCCCGCACTGGTGTCTGAGTCACGGGGTTCCATTGCCCAAGCCAGCGATACACACGATGTTCCGTACCCAGCGCATAGTACACCCGCGCTCCGGTGAAAATCATCCCATTCACCGCGCCGGCGCAGGAAACCGCCACCAGGGCGCTAATCATCCGCTGACCGCCATCACCCGCCACGAGTCTCAGCACATCGGCCGCGACCGCCTTGGAGTTCGCCGTTCCCTGATACCCCAGCGCCGCGAAGAAAGCCAGCGTGCCCAGGATATAGATGAGCATTGTCGCGGATGTCCCAAGGACCAGTGTGCGCAGAAGGTTCTTCTCCGGATTGCGCACCTCCGCTGCCACGGAGGGCATCTCATTCCATCCGCCATAGGTCCACATCACCAAAATGAGCGCGACGGACAAGCTCTGAAACCCAGGCTCGGTGCTCGGCGCGACTGGGCTCCCCTTTCCCAGCTTGGTAAAACCCACTGCAAAGACCGCCAGCAGCGAAACCACCTTCACCAGTGTCAGGAGATTCTGTGTCCAGGCGCCCGTCCTCACGCCCACGACATTCAGCGACGTCAGCAAAACCGTCAGACCCAGGGCATACGTTACCGAGCCGTATCGCTCGAGCGGCCAAAGCTCCTGTGTATAGCGACCGAAGACCATTGCCATAGCCCCCACACTTGCCGGGCGGATGATCCAGAATCCCGCCCACGCGTATTGGAATCCCACAAATCGGCCCCAAGCCTGTGAAAGATAGACATATTCACCCCCCTGCCGCGGGAACGCCGTCGCCAACTCGGCATAGCACAACGATCCCACCAGCGCCATCAGCCCACCAACAAACCACGCCAGAAGCGTCCATCCGGGTCCGCCGGCCAGGCTGGCGATGTCCGGCGACATCCCATAGAAACCGGCGCCGATAATGATGCCAACAATAATGGCCGTGGAGTCCACCAGCGACAATTGCCGCTTTATCCCATCCTTGTTGTTCATCGAACTCGGAAGATATCAGAGCGAGCCGTTCCGCGAAAGGCTTTAGCGGTCACTTGCGAGTCGCCTCGACTAAGGCGGCCTGAGAATCACCGGTTGCCGCGGGCACTCGAGCCTCCCTCACCACCTTGTCGCATGCGAGACCCACCAACACCAGCAGCGCCAACAGCACGAATATTCGAGTGTTCATGGTTCTGTTGTAACGCCGGTTCATGTCCGCCACAACTCCAACCAGACCGGCTCCAGCCACCCTCACAAGCGATCTGTTTATTGGACAGACTGATCCTGCACAGTCAGACTTCCATTCTCTGGCCATGGATATTGCAGCGACTCTATTCCTGCCGGTTCAGTCGGCCGATAAGAAATGTTAAGGCTTGTTTGGAGCCAGGTTTGCGAGTCAAGAATCTGCCGCAATCGTCCAACGCTATCCCGCCGACATACTATAATGCTCGATGCGGTGTGTGCTGATTCGTGAGATTCATGCTCCTGATCGGATGTGTTTATGCTCTGCGTAAGGTTTGTCGCGATTTTGTCCTTGCTCGTGCTGGGGCTGTGTTCCACTCTGTCGTCGATCGCGGGTGAGGCGAAGAACGTCATTATCCTTATCAGCGACGGCGGCGGATTTGGCATCTACAACGCAGCCAGCTACTACGAACACGGTCGGCTGGGCGCCCAGCCTTATGACCAGAAAGCATGGAGCAAGTACGCCATGCTGACGACGTCGCTCAGTTCTCCCGGATCGGGGTCCTTCGATTCCGACCGGAAGACCAATGGGTTCGATCCCGCCACGGTGTGGGCAATGGACTCAGCCTATGCTCTGGCCCTGGCGGGTGGAGTGCCGCTGAAGTCGTATACCCTGCTGAAGCAATCTCCGACGGACTCCGCCGCCGCGGGAACCGCCATGGCCAGCGGCATGAAAACAACGAACGGAGCTGTCAATTATGTGGCCGAAGACATGGATCGCACTCTTTCGCCGGCCAAAGGACGAACGATCGCGGAGTTGGCCAAGGCGATGGGCAAATCGACCGGCGTCGTGACCAGTGTGCCGCTCTGCGACGCCACCCCTGCGGCATTCGGCGGCGCCCACGCTTATGGCCGAAGCAGTTGGCGGGAGATTTCCAACGAGATGTTCACGAGCGGAACGCTGGACCTGATCATGGGCACTGGCCATCCGGAATACGACTCCAACGGCGCACCCCGAGAACCCAGAAAAGAGAGCGACTACGACGCGGTCGGAGGCTCCTTCACATGGAATCTTCTGGTTTCGGGACGGCACGCGTTGGGTTGGCGTCTGGTGCAGTCCAAGGCGGAGTTCGAGGCATTGACCAGCGGACCGGTCGGTGGCCGGATTCTGGGTGTGCCACGCGTCGCCAGTTCGCTGCAATCGCAAAGACAGACGCGCGACTGGAACAAGGACGGGCGTGTTGACGACCTGGATCAAGGATCCGATGATCCCCACCGTTCCCAGCCTGAAGACCATGGCTGTGGGCGCGCTCAATGTGTTGAGCCGAAATCCCAGAGGGTTCTACGTGATGATCGAAGGCGGAGCAGTCGACAAGTCCGCTCACGTCAATCACACCGGACGAACGATTGAGGAAATGGTAGATTTCAACGCGACGGTAAGAGCCGTGGAGGAGTGGGTGAACCAGTACAGTAGTTGGCGGGAAACGCTCGTGATTGTGACGTCCGACCATGAAACCGGCATGTTGTGGGGACTGAACTCCGACCGGGAGCCGTTTGATCCGATCATATCCCGCGGACCCTGGAAGACACCCGGGATGCAGTTTAACTCCGGCAACCACACAAATAGCCTGGTTCCGCTTCGTGCCCGCGGCGCCGGAGCTTCCCTGTTTGAAAGCAGGATTCTTGGTTATGACCCGGTCTTCGGGCGCTATGTTGACAACACCTCGGTGTTCGAGGTCATGAGAGCGGCCATGGGTGCGCAATTGCCATCGGATCATTTTGATCGCGGATACTCGCGCGGCTGGCAGAACGGCCGCGGTTCGGAAAACTCGTCCAAGTCCAGCAAACTCAACAACATGGACGAGATGCTCAAGGACGACTGATTCAGAAAACCGGAGATTCACTATGCGTTGTTGTGCGATACTCGCCCTTTCGGCTCTGGCTGCGGTTGCTGGTTGTGATGATCGGCCAAAGCCACAGCCGCAACCCCAGCCGCAGCCCGCTCCGGCCGGTGAACCCAAACAAACCAAGGCCGCTGAACCCGTGCCCCGCTTGAGCGTCGCTTCCGTGACGCTGTATGCCAGCGGCGCAGCCCGAATCGAACATAAGGCAACCGTCAGCGGCGAAGCCAGCATCGAACTGCCGGTCAAGGCATCGCAGGTTTCGGCCGCCCTGCGAAGCATGATGGTGGACGATTCCGGCGGCTCGCTCTCAACCAGCATTCAACCGCTCGACCCCTCCGGCGGCAGCGCCCGCCGCATCAGTCTGGCCGAGAACCCGACAAAATTCGAGTTGATGTCTCAGCTACGCGGGGCAAGATTGAAAATACAGGTTGGAGACGAATCGCGGGAGGTCACCCTCGTCAGCATCGAGACCGTCGAACCCATCGCCAAGGCCGAGAAGACTGAAAGACCCGAGAAGACCGACAAGAACACCGATAAGACCGCCGCTCCAGCCCCGAGCAGGCAGTTGAACGTCCTCAGCGGCAACGCCCTGCAGTCGATTCGGCTCGAGGATGTCCGCAAGATTGAATTGAGCGATGCGCGGGCCCAAGACGACATGAAACGCGCTGTCGACGCGCTCTGGCAGAAGGACGGCGACAAGAAGACGATCGCCGTTCGACTGCGAGGCAAGGGTGAGCGCCCCGTCCGCATCGGCTACACCATCGAATCACAACCTTGGCGCATCAGCTATCGCCTGATTCTGACCGAAAAGCCATCCTTGCAGGCATGGGCCACCGTCGCCAATGACACTGACCTGGACTGGAATGGCGTGCAGTTGAGCCTCATGGGCGGCCGTCCGTTCCTTCTGCCGCAGGATGCGGCGTCCGACTCATCGGCGGCCGCCAAGGCGGCCAAGGGCGCCGGAGTCCCCTCCGGCGAGTCGTTCCGCCGCCCGCGGCCCATCCCCTCGCGGGAGGCCCTCGATGAGGGGCGCCTCTTTCCGCCCGGCGCGACCGACGACGGCGAACGCCTTCCCGACGGACCGGTCATCAGCGCCCGCGACGGCTTCCGCTATACCGTGTCCGAGGTCTCGGTCCCGCGGCAGAGCAGCGCCGTGGTTCCCATTCTGAGCGACCTTGTCACGGTCGAACCGGTCTCCGTCTACAACGATTCGCTCCTCAAACGCAACGCCCTCGCCGGCGCTCGTATTCGGAACACCACAAAACACTATCTGCTGCAGGGCGCCGTCACCGTCATCGACGACCAGCAATATGCGGGAGATGCCAGCCTCGACAACCTCGCACCCGGTCGCTTTGGGCTGATTACCTGGGGCATCGACCTGCCGATCCTGGTCGATTCCACGGAGGTGACCCACGCCACGGCTATTGAGGCGGCCGCCATTGACGCCGGCGTCCTGCGGCTGGACCGCCAGCACACCTACTCCAGAATCTACATGATGGAGAACGAGGACCAAAAGGACCGCACCC
>CAYSSA010000107.1:11053-13791 GCA_964433485.1 uncultured Tepidisphaeraceae bacterium
GACCCGGCTGAAGTGCTCGAAGTCACCGACACGCTGTACCGATTCCGCAAAGCGCTCCCGGCCGCATCACGATCCAGACTCGTCGTCAAGGAACAGATCATCGAATCCGACGGCCTCGATCTTGTCTCGGCCGACGTTGAAACCGTCTCGCAACTGTCGCGCAACCCCGAACTGCCAGCCTCCGTGCGCGAGGCCCTGGGCAAGGTCCACACACTTAAGCAGCCACTGGCCGCTCTGATCCGCCAAACCCAACGATTGCAGGCTGAGTTCGACCAGCATCTGGCGGAGCAGAGCAAGACTCGCGAGCAGGACTCCTCAACGACTGCATTCGGCGACCTTCGCCCCCGAAACACTGAGCCAGGCGACAAGGAGACAGTCAAGCTGCGCCAACGAATCGCGGAACTGTCCGAGAAGCAGGATGCGTTGGCCGAAACCGTCGCAGCGGCGATCCGCAAGATCAACGTCGCAAGGGAGAGCCGTCCAGGCGCGCCGGCGGGAAAATAGAGACCGGCACATCTGACCCGGCACGTCTTCGCCGTTGATGTTCCCGGCCGGCATGGTTGGAGACGGGCCATATTCCGATGCGAGCGTAACCCTGGTGGTTCCCGGAAACACCCGGCGAACGAAACACGGCCCTGCCCGCAAACCATGATCGTGGCAGCGGGTTGACTACGCCTCCGTCACAACCTTCCAACCCATCGCGTCAGCCAGCGAGAAAACGCCCTCCTTCATGTCGCCATAGAACGTCACCCGATGCCAGCCCCATTGGTCCCACATCGTGAACAATCTCTCGATGTCGCCTACGGGTTCGCCGCAGATCTTGGTCCGGCAGGCACGGTCATCGGAATCATTGGCCACAGCCTTCGCCTGGTGGAAGAGAATCTCCTTGCGGTCGGCCGCGATCTCCAACGTGGTGGTCATATATCCCACCGGCAGCAGCGAGCGGACGGAAGCCCCCTGCCGATCCTCCGAATGCGTGAGAATCTGAAAAGGATTGGTCGGCCCGTTCGGGCCGAAGACGCGGTTGGATGCGACACAATGGGCGTAAATGATCTGCCGCTTGGCGGTGTCAATGACCGGGTCGGAGATATAGCCTGGTCGGCCCTGGCTTAGCGCGGAAAAGGCAACCATGGTCGCGGTGGACCGGACATCGCACTCGCAAGCTCCCACCAGTCCCTCGTTGCACAATTCATGGAAACCGAGGCAAGGATACGCATGAATGTGGCCCCCGTAAAACCCACCGAGGCAGTTGATGGTAATGGCGTTAGCGCCGTGTTTCTTCATAACGGCCTTTTGCGCCAGGTACATGGCGGCGGACGCTTCCAGCGTCTGCCGAGACACGCCCACCACGGCGGCCGCGGTTTTCTGCCAGCGGTCGGCGATGGCGTTGGCCTGGTCTTTGTCGGCAGCCTTCCATGCTTCGTTGACCTCGGCAAATGAGACGTTCTCCATGGGGATCCCCATAATGTCGGGAGCCGGACCGGCATTCTGGTCGCGGACAGCGAGTATCTTCGACGCCTTCATTTGCTTCAGGCAGTCGGTTGGCGAAATCGTCTTGAGTTCATCGGTCTTACAGGTGAGATCGCCGGCCTTTGGCGTGCGTTCGATGCGCAGTCTGGATGTTGTCGCCAGGAAATCGGCCATCGAGCCCCCCTTCCTGACCGCCTCGAAGCATTTCACGGCGTCGGCCAGATCCTCGATCTTGGAGGATGCTAAAAACGACACATTTGGAGTCTTGCTTCGGAGAAACGCCGCCGTATAGACCAGGAAGCCGCCGCTGCCGGCGAACTGGAAATCAGCGTACAACACCGGCTTGCCGGAGGTGGCGATGGTCTGTACGACCCGATTCCAGCAGTTCATCTGGTAGACGACGTAGCCGTCAATACCGACCGCGGCATCGTCCGCCAGAATCTTCTTTGCATCCTCCGGACCCCTGGCCATGGACGACAGAAACTCGAACCCCGGACAACGCTTTGCCAGTTCGCCGTTGATCCGTTCCATCACAGGGATGAAGTCAAAGCCCACGTTCGGCCAGTCCGGCCCCGGCTGCTTGGCCGCGTGCAGGGAATAGACGATGCGGATTCTGACTTTGCCCGGACCGTCGGCCGCCCGGCCGATATTCGGACCGGCCGCGAGTCCTGCCACTCCGGCACAGGCCGCGCATCCCGCTACAAATCGCCGACGGCTGAGCGGACACCCGCCGCAACTCAATGTCTTGGATAATGTGTTCACGATACCCAACCTTTCCGGCATATCTGAACATCGCAACCGCTGGGCCTCCGCGCCGCCCCAGCCGCGCCGTTCGCGCGGGGCAGCGACGGCGTATTCTCGCGCGCAGCCCGCCCCAATGCCAGCGGCTTCCGCCAACCCGATCCAGCCCCTATCCCCCGCACCGGTCGCCTCTCCGCCGCGGCATCGTGCCTCTGAGCCGTTGCTTCCACCAGTGCGCTACGCAAACGATGCCCCTCCGTCCAGCGACAATCCGCCATCGAAGACAACTGGTTGTACAACGCTACCGCTGTCATGGTGGAATGCAACAACGTGGCGAAAGGCAAGGGAAGTGAGGCTGCCGCGGCGCCGAAGCCAGCGGCCCCAGCGCAGCCAAAGCACATGTGCGGGACTTCTTCCAGCGGCACGCCAACCGCGGCGTGGGACAGGAATTACTTGATGGTCTGCCAGTCACTATCGTTTTGGCGGAGGAAGCGGCTTCGGGGGTTGCGCAGACGAAGCGCCCCTGT
>CAYSSA010000107.1:13801-16265 GCA_964433485.1 uncultured Tepidisphaeraceae bacterium
CCGCGTGCTGCTGGTACGACGGGCGAGGTCGGCCTGAAGGTAGGTGCGAAAGGTGGGGATGCCTTTCTTTTCCCATGCGAGTTCAATGGCCTGGGAGATCAGGCGATTCTTCTGCATCAGTTCGACAAGTTCGGCAAAGTCACGCGAACCCGGCTCGGGGCAGCAGTGGTCGTCGTGCGTGTCGGCACGAAACAGGTGCCCTTTGCCATCTGGCGCCCGGTCGATGACCATTTTCATGTGCGGGTAGTACACGTTTCCAAGCCGAAGGCGATATCGCGGCGGATAGAGTACGGCATCTTTCTCAAACACCGGACTCTCGTAGAACTCATCAACCGGCATCGAACGCAGGGTCTCCAGGCGCGCGCGAATGGCCGACGGCGGTTCATGGGGATACGCCGCCGCGAGGTAAACCCCAATGGCGTTCCACACCTGCTCCGGCGTGGGACGCGGCCAGGATTTGCTGGTGTCTACTCTCACACAAGTGTTCCGCTAGGCGACCAACCGACCCAGACCGCCAAGTATGGGCCTGACGACAGAGAATATATCGCATAACGAAAGGCTTTTGCATAGCGCCACGCCGAATCAGGCCACGATTCCCGAGCGGCGGGCACAATTCATTTGTTGACGAATTGCTGTGCTTTGAGCCAGAACACCAGGTCTTTTGCCCAGGGATGCGGGTTGGCAAAGGGAAACCTGGCCCCCAGACCAATTCCGTGCCCGCCCTTCTGGTAGATGTGCAGATCAAATGGCACGCCCGCCTTCTGAAGGGCGGCGGCAAATTGAAGCGCGTTTTCCACCTTAACCGCCTTGTCTTCCCAGGTGTGCCAGATGAAGCATGGCGGCGTATCCTTCGTCACCTGCTGCTCATTTGAAAGCAACTTGACGAGTCCTTCCTCCGGCTGGGGGCCAAGAAGATTGTTGCGGCTTCCGCCATGGGTGAGATGGGGTTCCATGCTGATGACGGCATAGCAGAGAATACCAACATCCGGACGACTGGACTGTCGCTCGATGGGATCGTCGGCATCGGGTTTGCCGAGATCAAAATGAGTCACAAGAGTGCTTGCAAGATGCCCGCCGGCGCTGGAGCCCATGATACCGACTCGCTTGGGGTCGATCTTCCATTCGGTCGCTCTGGCTCGAACGGTGCGGACGGCGCGCGCGGCATCCTGCAACATGCTCGGATGACGGTATCCGGCGCTGCCCAAACGGTACTTGAGCACAAACGCATGGACCCCATGCTGATTGAGGTATAGCGCGTAGTCATGGCCTTCGTGGCCGGCAAGTCCGCCGTAGCCGCCGCCTGGACAGACAACAACGGCGGCGCCGGTGGCGCTATCCTGCGGCGCCAGATAGGGAGTGAGTGTGGGAATGTCCTTGTCTTCCTTGCCCAAGGCACCCGGTGCGCCCTCGGGCCAGAGAACGATGGGGGCCGGCGCATCGCCCAACCGGGGCTCCTGCTTCAGCCGTTGGGCGAACAACCAGGGAAGGAACTCGGCGTCGTTGTAAGCCGGTGTCCATGAGGCGTGTCCTTCGTTGGGATACTCGGTGTATTTGGGTTGTCCACCCGCCTTCTTGAGGGCGTCAATCATGTTGCGCGACCGATCCGGCTTGACCACGCCGTCCTTGCCGCCATGGAAGCACCAGAGCGGAACCGCGGCAATGCGTGGAGCGACCGCTTCGTCACCACCACCGCAAATCGGGGCGGCCGCAGCGAAGTACGCCGGGTGACGGGCAATCAGGTCCCAGGTGGCATAGCCTCCCATGGACAACCCCGTGACGTAGAGTCGCCGGGCATCAATCGGGAACTCCTTTCGAAGCAGCTCGATCACCTCGATAGTCATGCGTAACTCGTCGGTGGGTTTCGGCGGCAACGTATGACTTGCGGCCGACCAGTCCACATCCACCCACTTGCGATTGGTCGGACATTGCGGGGCAACAATGAAGCAAGGGAACTTTTCCTGGTACTGGGGCAGGGCGAACCGGGCAGCCGTGTTGGGAGACGCGTCTCGAATCTGCCCGATGTTGTCGTCGCCCCGACCACCGGCTCCATGCAGGAACAGCATGAGCGGATACGGCTTGCTCTTGTCCAGGTCCAGCGGCTTGGCCAAACGATAGAGGAGCTTCTTTCCCGATGCATCCGTGTAGGTGCGCGCTTCGTAACGGGCAAGAATCTCAGCGTTTGGATCGGCCGCACAGGCAGTGAAGAGAGCAAGAACGACGGCCGGAAGGAACTGGAATGTTGTCATGTGAGATGTCTTTCCTGTTGCACTGCTGTTAATAGGCAAGACCAAGGAGAATGTTGATATCATGAGTTGATGGTTTTCGCTGCCTTGCCAGACGCGAGCAGGCGGTTGTCCAGGGGCGTCTTGGGGCAGTCAGACACAGCGGCTTCAACCGCGAGGTAATGCGGTGGTATACACCGGGGACGTGAATCTGAAGCAGACAATGCCAATGCGCCGATGGA
>CAYSSA010000108.1:0-9288 GCA_964433485.1 uncultured Tepidisphaeraceae bacterium
GGCATAACCGATCAGTTGGGTCCGGAACTCGGGCGCCAGATACGCCCATTCGGGCACGATGATCAGCGGAAAATCGGCCATGCGGCCGGCCAGGTGATGTTCGCCGACGACCTGCACGGAGTGCTGGCTCTCCAGCAGCGCCTGCAAGACGCCGTGGACATTGTTGAGGTCGCGAGGGAACAGGCCGTTGACCTTGCGGTAGTGACCGGCCGTGGACAGGAGCAAGGCGATCTGCGGCACGGCTTTGGCGTGGTGGCAGACGGCCTGGCGGGCACGGCAGAATTTGGCGGTGTCAGCCATCAGCGGCACCTGCTCGTCAAAGACCGAGCCGTCGCGCTTCTGCTTGAAATAGGCTTGGAATCCGCCGCCGGCCGCCAGCACCACGGCGGCCTCGCGGGCCAGTTGCGGCGCGCTTTTCTGCGTGGCCGCGCCTTTACCCGGCTTGCGGGAGAAGCTCCAGGCCATCAGATCCCAGTTGACGCCCTGCTCGGCCAGATACCTCGCCGAGAGGCGAGCCGAGCTCACGCTGGTGTCGGGCGAATAGTCACCGGAGAGAAAATCCATGGGCACGGAGACGGGCTCGGCCATGTGGTCGGTGAATGCCCAGTTGCTGCAGATCTGGAAATCCGGATGCGTCCTTTTCACTTCAGCAACATAATGCCGCAGATAGCGCCGGAACTGCTCGCGGTTGAAATCGAGGAACTCCTGCCAGTGGGGATCCTGGCGCTTGCGTGGAATGTCTGTGAAACCAGTAACCTTGCGGAATGCATCAAGCGCCGCCTGCCCGTAGTCCGGCACCGACGCCCAGCATTCGCCGTCGACCCAGACGCCGTCCACGCCGTACTCGCCGGCCAGTTCGCGCAATTGCGGAATCAGCAGTTGGTCGGCGTAGGGGCCGAAGAGGGAGGTGGCCTTGTCGCTGGGCTTTCCGGCGGCATCGACGGCGGCCCAGTCCGGGTGGAGTTTGACGGCTTGTGAATCCCATACGCCGGAGTAGTGCATGTAGAGCGCCACGCCGTGCTCAGCGGTGACCTGTCGCCAGGTGCGCAGCGGATCGCCGACGAAGCCCGGGGCCTGGTTGCCGACCTTGGTGGGATAGCTCGACAGGCCGGGGTGGCCCTTGCAGTCGATCTGGATGTAGTCTGGATGCACCTGGTTGATGATGTTCTCGATCATCGCCCGCGTGGTGTTCCTGCCGATCTCGGTGCAATCCTTGCCGGCGTGGAAATCGTAGTGGATGCCGAGAAAGCTCTGGGCTCGCGTCAGGCGCTTGGGCGTTTCGGCGGCGTATGTGAGACTACAGCAGGTGGCAAGAAGCACAGGTACGAGCGTGATGTGGTGTTTCATTGTAATCACCTATCCGAGAAGTCCTTCCCAGCCTTTGCGGTACTCGCGCTTGATGAACTTATCGGCCTCGGGGGCGTTCCTGGCCCTGAGCGCGACGGGATCCCATTCCAGCTTCTTGCCGGTGCGGAAGGCGACGTTGCCGAGGTGGTTGGCTTCGGTGAGCCAACCGGAGTATTCGAAGTTGCAGGTGGTGGGCTTGCCGGTCTTGCAGGCATCGATCCACTCACCGTGCTGGCCAAGGGACTTGGCAATCGTCTGCGGCGGACGCTTGAAATCGGCGAAGTTCTTTTCGGGCAGCAAGACGTGCTTGCCGTAATCGGAAAGGAGCATGCCCTTGTCGCCGATGAACAGGCAGCCGCTGTCCCACTTGGGGATTTCGCCGGATTTCCAGATCTCGGGCTTGTTTTCGCCCTGGTGCCAGGTCAGCTTGACGGCCGGCATGTCGCCGCGGGCGGCGTACTCATAGGTTGCGCTCATGGACGCCGGGGCAATTTCCGGGTGCGCCGGGCCGCCGGTGGCTTCGATGGTCAGTGGGACCTGGAGCTTGAGCGCCCAGAAGGGCAGATCGTTCCAGTGACTCCCGAGGTCGCTCATGGTGCCGTTGCCGAAATCCCACCAGCGATACCACTTGGGGCCGGGGAAGTAAACCGAGTTGAACGGACGTTCGGGCGCCGGGCCGAGCCACAAGTCCCAGTCCAGACCGGGGGGTATCGGCGAGGCCTCCTTGGGGCGCTCGGTGACGTAAACGATGTCGCCGTGCTTCTTGGCGGCCTCCTGGCTTTGCAGACCCCAGGCCCGGCCGACCCAGACGTGGACTTCCTTCACCCCGCCGATAGCCCCGCTTTGCACGAGTTCGACGACGCGGCGGTAGTTGTCGTTGGCATGGATCTGGATTCCCATTTGCGTGGCGACTTTGGCTTTGGCGGCCGCCTCGCGGATGAGGCGGGCCTCCCAGATGTTGTGGGTGAGCGGCTTCTCGCAATAGACATGTTTTCCGGCCCGCAGGGCCAGGATCGTGGCGAAAGCATGCGTGTGTTCGCAGGTGCTGACCACGACGGCGTCGAAGTCCCTGGCATCGTCAAAGAGCTTGCGAAAGTCGGTGTATTTCTTGGCCTTGGGATACTTCGCGGCGGCGGTATCGAGTGCCTTGGCATTGACATCGCAAAGGGCGACGATGTTTTCCGAGGCCACGCTGCCCATGTTGCCGCCGCCGCGGCCGCCGCAGGCGACGATGGCGATGTTGAGCTTACTGCCCAGGTTCTGTCCGCGCAGAATAGCCGGAGCGCTGACCATCACTCCGGCCACCGTCGTTGATGCCACAAACTGCCGACGGGAAACTCGATTCGGCTTCTTCATGACCGTCTCCTTGTATCCATGTGTATGCCTCATACGATCAGTTGTTCGCTTGGGTACTTCCACGGCAAGCAATATGCCCGTACAGCCTGCTTGGCGGCTTCGGGATCTTTGACGATCGCCTCTTTCACCAGGCCTCCTGAACATCGCAGGCGGCGGTCACGACCCCATCCGTCGGTTTGGCGCAGGCAAGCAGCTTCGCCAAGTCCTTTCGGCGAGGGAAACACTGCGGTCAACAGCAGCCACGCGGCCACAGTCTGCCGTGCAACTCGCTTGAGGTGTGACGCCATGCATTGCTCCGAAGGGCCGGGATCAGGCAAGTCAACTGTTCATACACACGTCGCGGCATTTGGTGGCGAAGCTACGTGGTCAAGAATACCGGACGCACCGGGTGTGATTCCGTTTCGCTCTTTACCTTCGAGCCAATCCCCTTTAGGTTCTTGTGCATGGAAAACCTGCGTATCGGACAATTCGAGATCGGCAATCGTCTGTTTGTCGGCACGGGCAAGTATGCCAGCTACGACCTCATGCGGAAGGCGCTTGAAGCCTCGGCCTGCCAGGTGGTCACCGTGGCCGTGCGCCGCGAACGGCTGGTGGACAAGGAAGGGCGCTCGCTGCTCGATTTTCTGGATCTGGGCAAGTACATCATCCTGCCCAACACGGCCGGCTGTTTCACCGCCGAAGACGCCATCCGTGTGGCGTTGCTGGGGCGCGATCTGCTGGAGAAGCAGAAGAACCCCGGCGCCAACTGGGTGAAGTTGGAGGTGCTGGGCGACAAGAAGACGCTGTTGCCCGATCCCGTGGGCACGATCGAGGCCACGCGTGAACTGGTGAAGGAAGGCTTCACCGTGCTGGCCTACACCAGCGATGATCCGCGCTCGGCGGTCCGCATCAAGGAAGCGGGGGCGGCGTCGGTTATGCCGGCCGGTTCGCCCATCGGTTCAGGGCAGGGGGTTCTCAATCCGTTGAACATATCGCTGTGCCTGGAGTTGCTCAAGGAAGGCGACGCCGGGTTTCCGGTGATCGTTGATGCCGGCGTGGGCACGGCCTCGGATGTGGCGATCGCCATGGAACTCGGCGCGGATGGGGTGCTGCTCAACACCGGCATCGCTCATGCCAAAGACCCCGTGAAGATGGCCCACGCCATGCGCCACGCGCTGGAGGCGGGGCGGCTGTCGTTCCAGTCGGGGCGAATTGCCAAGAAGCGCTACGCGACGGCGTCGAGCCCGTTTGACGGGGTCATCTCGTACATTCCAGGGGAGTAGCGCTACTCCATCGGCGTGGTCGATAAACCGACCACCGCCGTGTAGACTCGGGGGCGCATGCACGCTCTGTGGTCACAACTCGCGACACTCTCGACTGAGCAATGCCGCTTACTCGATCTGTTTCTCGATCTGCTTCTTCAGGCCAACCAATCGATGAACCTGACTCGTATCGCCGACCGGGCGTCAGCGGAGGTACTTCACGTTGCGGACGCTCTCACCCTGGTCAACCTGCTGCCGCGCCAAGCGCATGCGCTGGCCGATGTCGGCAGTGGTGGCGGCGTTCCGGGCATTCCCCTGGCCATCGCCCGGCCGGATGTTGCGGTCGTGCTCATCGAATCGACGCGGAAGAAGGCCGAGTTCCTGGACCGGACGGCTCGCCAACTGGGCCTTGGCAATGTGCAGGTGAGGGCGGAGCGCGCGGAGAAGCTCGCCGATGGCCGGGGCCGTTTTGACATCGTGACCGCGCGGGCGGTGGCCGGAATCGAGGAACTGATCCAATGGTGCCTGCCGTTGCTGAGGCCGGGCGGTCGTTTGTTGGCCATGAAGGGCGGAAGGGCAATGGAGGAGCTTGCGGCGGCGCGGAAGGCGATGGCGCGTTTTGGCGCCGGCGATGCGGTGGTCCATCGCGTTGAGCTGCCCGGCGCGGACAATCATGTGATCGTGGAGATTCCCCGCCGCGGCTGAATCGGCGGCGTCTCACCCGATGGTCTGTCCGCGCATGCGGATGGGCGTATAGCTGCAATTGGGCTCTTCGTCGAGGTAGCTGCCGCTTTCGGCGAAGGCCCTGGCCCGGCATCCCATGCAGACCTTCTTGTATTCACACAGGCCGCACTTGCCTTCGAGATTCGAGTCATCACGGATGTCGGCGAAGACCTTTGATTCGCGCCAGATCGTCGGAAAGGGCGTGGTCTTGACGTTGCCGGAGCTTACCGGCAGATAGCCGCAGGGGAACACTTCGCCCGTGTGGGAGACAAAACAGACCGACTGTCCGGCGAGGCATCCCTTGGTCATGGCGGTCATATCGGGCTGATCGCCCCCGGGTTCGCCGCCGGGGTGGCCTCCCGGATGGCCGCCGGGGTGGCCCATGCTCTTATGGGGATGGGCGAACGCGGGCATGGGCACGCCGTCTTCCCTGGCCCGTTGCCGCATGACCCGGAAATAGTGGGGGGCGCAGGTGGCCTTCAGGTGCAGTTTCCCTTCGAGCGAACGATCGTAGATCCAGTTCAGAGCATCCTCGTATTCCTGCCCCGAGAGCATGACCGACTGGTCGAGTTCCATGCCGCATCCCACGGGGACGAGCATGAAGATGTGCAGGGCATCGGCGCCAAGGTCGAGTGCCAACTGATAAGTCTCGTTAAGCTTGCGGTAGTTGTGCCGGGCGACGGTCGTGTTGATCTGCACGGACATACCGACTTTTCGCAGGCATTTGACTCCGTAGATCGACTTCTCGAATGCGCCCGGGCCTCGAAACTGGTCGTGGGTGGGGGCATCCGGCCCATCGAAGCTGATGGACACTCGCTTCACGCCCACCTGCTTGATGCGCGCGGCAATCTCGTCGTTCATGATGGTGCCGTTGGTGGCCAGAGCGATCGGCAGACCCACGCCGGTCGCGTGCTCGGCCAACTCGAACAGGTCGGGGCGCATCAAGGGTTCGCCGCCGGAAAATACCAGGATCGGTCGGCCTGTTTCCGGAAGGGTCGAGATGAAGCTTTTGGCTTGCGCGGTGGTCATGTCCTGTTTGGACAGTTCATGCGACACCGACAGGCGCCGGCAATGGCTGCATTCGAGATTGCAACCAACCGTGCTTTCCCAGAACAACAGCCTGAGTGCCGGTGTCTTGCAAGCGGCGACGTTGCGATCTTCCTGAGCGGTTGGCGCGTGGGCCACCATGGTCGAACCTCCGGTCAGAGCGAGCATTCTAACACCAAACCATCGGATTGCGCCCCGGCGGGGCGACCGATAGCGTACACATTCAATCCTAATTTATAGGATTCCTTTGCGCGGCGGACAATCCGGAAGCCGATTTCCCCAAAAATCATTGCCGCGGGTTTGGGCCGCTGGTCGGTCGGATTGTGATCGGCTTGCCGGTCGGTAAGATGAAGGGCAGGGGTAGAAGAGATGGCACGACGCGTCATCATAGCGGTCACGGCGGCGCTGCTCGGCGTTTTGGCGGCGGTACTCTACTACAGCCGGCCTTCGCGGCGGCCATCGCCGCCAACCCGGCCCGCCAGCCAGCCGGTCGCGGCTCCTTTCGTGCTGGCGCTGGTGCCGGAATATGATGTCTTTGCCCTGCGGCGGAACTACCGGGCTCTGGCGGAATATCTGTCTCCTCGCATAGGACGGAAGATCGAGATTGCCACGCTCAATCACTACGAGGCGGTTCTGGGTGAATTTGCCGAGAAGCGGATTGACGCGGCGGTGCTGGGGTCGCTGGTGGCGACGATTGCCATGGATCGCAATGGCGCGCGTCCGCTGGTGCGTCCCGTGTCGCGTGGGGCGAGCACCTATCACGGGGTGCTTTTCGCGCGGGAGGATTCTCCGATCCGTCAGGTGGAACAGCTTGGCGGCGGAAGGATCGCGATGGTGAAGACCACGTACGCCGCAGCGCTGTTTCCGCTGGCTGAGATGCGCCGGGCATCGTGTCAGCCGCGGCAACTGGACGACCCGCGGTTGTTGTGGGTCGGCACCCATGACGATGTGATCGAGGCGGTGATGACCGGCGCCGCGGACATCGGCGCGGTCAAGAATCTCCGCCTCGAGGCGTTCCTGAGGGGACATGGGGATTCGCGTCTGCGCATTCTGGCTAAGAGCCCCGATGTGCCCAATGGCGTTGTCCTTGTCAGTCCGGCGGTGTCGTCGGACCTGGTCGAGACGCTGCGGGTGGCGATGCTGGGGATGGCGGGCGATCCTCAAGCCAGAGCCACGCTGTCGGGTCTGGGAATCGAGGGCTACATCGCGACGACTGCGGACGAGTTTTCCGCGGTTTACGACATGATCGATGCGGTGGGCGAAGGCTGGGCACTGCTTGGAGTGGCCGGTCCTCCGCCGAGGCGTCCGGCCGGGAAGGGGAATTGAGCATGTTGCGCCGCAAACTCCTGGTATTGTTCGGTTCGCTGGTGATCCTCCTGGTCATCATGGGGATCGGAGCAGTGCGCGCCTTTCAGCAGCGTCTGGGCGACCTCCGCCACATGGATGAGAATGTGTGGGCCGCGACCGAAGAATCCGGCGCACTGGCCCTGACGATCTCCAATGTGGAGATTCAGTTGTTTGCGTTCGAGATCGGCCGGCAGGAGCGGCTCGATCCCGTGCTTGACGCCCTGGAGGCGATGGAGCAGCGGGTCGAGCGCATGTCGCGGTTTTATCTGGCGGGCGAGGCGGCCAATGCGGTGTTGCTGGACGGCATACGGGGGAGAATGCTTGAGTTCCGCCGCCATGTGGCGGCGTTCGCCACTTCGCAGGATCCCTCCTGGACGGCGAGGCACCGCAAGGCGGCGTTCGCCGACATCATGGATCTGCGGGTGAACACCCTGGCGCTGGGGCGCAACCTTCGAGAACACGCCGCGCGCGAGCAGGACGATCTGATCAGCAGTTTCCGGCGGACCATCCTGGTTCTGGCCATCGTGTTCATCGTGCTGATCAACCTCGCCGTCCTCACGCTGCTGCGCATGGCGTCGATGGTTCTCGGGCCGGTTGACCGCCTCGTGGAGGCTACGCGCGAGTTGGCCAGGGAACGCTTCGATCATCGCGTCGAACTGAAGCAGAAGGACGAGTTCGGGGAGCTCGCCATGGCTTTCAACAGCCTGGCCGAGAGGCTTGAGGAGAACGAGCGCAACAAACTGGAGTCGGTGCGGCAACTGGCCATCGCGCTCAACCACGAGCTGAACAATGTCGCCAACATGATCTCGCTGCAGACACAGCTTATCGGACGGCAGTCCGGCGGAAACCCGGCGGTCGAGAAATACACGAGGCAGATTCACGAGAGTCTGGAGCGAATGTCGCGTACAATGGAGGCCATCAAACACCTCAAGCGGATTGTGCTGACGGAATACGCCAAGGGTGTGCAGATGCTGGATATCGAACGTTCCTCAGCGGAAGCTGGACAAGAGGATCGCGCCAATGACGCGGAACAGCCCGCCACCACGACCGGGATCTAGCAGTCGCTCGCCTTTGATGCGCGAGCTGCGCCGCTTCGTGCGGTTGCGCTGGCTGGCGGCGTCGGCGGTGCTGGCCGCCGCCGCCGTCGACTGGGCCTGGTTGCATTGGTACATCCTGGACAGCGCCATGCTGGCGGTGGGGCTGGCGGTGGCCGGTTACAATCTTCTGATCCTGCTGTTCCTGCGCCAGATCGAGCGATTGGAGGCCTCGCGGGTGGGCGCAGCGCCGATCGTTCTGGCGTGGGTGCAGTTGCTGATGGACCTGGCAAGCATCAGTCTGCTGGCCGCCGCGACCGGAGGTCTGAGCACGCCGCTGCTGGGGTTCTATGCGCTGCACATGGTTTTTTCCAGTCTGCTGTTGCCGCGGCGCATGGCCTATGCGGGCGCTTCGGCGGCTGTCGTCATGCTGATGTTGTGCCTTTGGGGCGGGGGTCTCTTGCCTCAGACTCGTCAGCAGTGGGCGTCGTTTGCAGGATGGGGGTTTTCGCTGTTTCTGACGGTATGGCTGACCAATCGCCTGGTGGGCGGGTTGCGCCGCCAGAGACGGCGTCTGGTTCGCCAGAACCGCCGCATACGCCGCATGTCGCGACAGTTGCGACGGCAGCAGGCGGGTATGATCCACCAGGAGAAGATGGCGACGGCTGGCCGGATGGCCGCCGGCGTCGCCCACGAGATCGCCAATCCGCTGGCGAGTATGGACGGTTTGCTGCAACTGCTGCAGCGTCGTCCGGAGAAGCTGACCCCCGAGACGCTTGGGAGCCTGCGTGAACAGGTGACGCGCATCAGCCGGATCGTGCGGGACATGACCACTTTTGCCCACCCCGGCAGCGCCAACTGGGAGGAGGGCGACCTGAACGCCATCGTTGACAAATCGCTGGTGCTGGTGCGGTTTGATCCGCGATTCGACAAGGTTCAACTGAGGCTGGATCTGCACGGCAGCCTGCCGAGGACGCGCCTCATGCCCGAGGCCATGCAGCAGGTCGTCCTCAATCTGGTGATCAATGCCCTGGACGCCGTCGAGGGCGTTGCCCAACCCCGCATCGAGCTGCGCACGCGCCCGTTGGAAGGCAAAGTGTTGCTGGAAATCGCCGACAACGGCCACGGCATCGCCCCGGAACACCGTCGCCATCTGTTTGAGCCGTTCTTCACGACCAAACCCGTCGGGAAGG
>CAYSSA010000108.1:9298-9587 GCA_964433485.1 uncultured Tepidisphaeraceae bacterium
TGGATTGTCCATCAGCTACAGCCTGGTCAAACAGCACGGGGGAGAAATCGACGTCGAGACGCAGGTGGGCAAGGGCTCCACTTTTGTCATTCGGCTCCCGGCCGTTCCGGGAAGGCCGCCGGCCAAGTCCGGCGGTGAATGATCGGGGTCGAGAGCGAATCAGTGTCCATCGACAATCATCTTCCGGCGGGTCTGCATGTCGCCGAGGATGTCCTTGACCTGGCTGTCGCGCTTGCGGGCACTGCATTCGCCGCGAATAGAGGCTGCGCCGATGGGATCGCGCATTTCG
>CAYSSA010000108.1:9625-15870 GCA_964433485.1 uncultured Tepidisphaeraceae bacterium
ACGGAACAATGGTCATCGGTTGGGTCGCCGTAGATCATGACATTTCCAACGCCCTTGTAGACGATGAGGTCCGAGTCGCCGCTTTCGCCCAGGACATACCAGGTGATCGACGCGTTGGTGGACGCGGGACTGCGTTTGGTGCCGATACGCTGTTTCCAGTTGGAACTGATCCGCATCGCTTGGCGGACGGGGGTCAGTTCCTGGGGCTGGATTGCGCCTTTGCGAGGCGATTTCTTGAACTGCCAGGCCGAGGCGTTGTCGACCAGCACGATGTCGAAGTCCCCGGACTCGTTGGCGGAGAAGAAGGCGTGATTGAATTTCTGGGAGAATGCCCGCGAGCCGTCGGTGCGAGTGAGGCGGACTTCGCCGCCCCGACCGGAGGAGCAACCGCAGGCCGAAAAAACCAGCGCTATCGCAAGGAAGCAGATTGTTTGCGTCCGCATGGCGGCAAGGATAAGTGCGCGCGGCGGAAAAGCAAAGCGCGAGGTCAAACCCTGTGGGCGATTGGGCGATATCCCGGATCAGGCCGCCATGGCGATCAGCTCGCGGCGGCGACCGCCGAGTTGCTGCTGCAGCCGGGCGAGAACGGCCGAGTGCATCTGGCTGACTCGAGATTCGGACAGATCAAGCGTCAAGCCGATTTCCTTCATGGTCATCTGCTCGAAATAATAGAGGACGATGATCAGTTGCTCGGCGCGGGACAGACCCTTGGTGATCAGAGTGCGCAGATCCTCGCGCTCAATGCCGCGGGCCCGGT
The DNA here is from genome assembly GCA_964433485.1 of uncultured Tepidisphaeraceae bacterium. GTDB lineage: Bacteria > Planctomycetota > Phycisphaerae > Tepidisphaerales > Tepidisphaeraceae > JANYKD01. The sequence continues at coordinate 10,383 of CAYSSA010000108.1, forward strand.
CGCTGGCACGACGATCTTCCAGGATGTCGCTGTCGATGTCGTCGTCGCCGGCCGACGAACGCGGGCGCGACAACGGCAGAATCCGCGTGACGCAGCCATCGCGCGTGATCTTTTCAAGTTCCCCGGCGGACACCTTGAGCCGGTGCGCCAGCTCCTCCGTCGAAGGCTCGCGTCCAAGCTCCAGCTGCAGTTCGCGGGTGGCCTCGGTGAGTTTATGCGAACGGAGGCGCGCCAGACGCGGCACCCAGTCCCAGCTTCGCAACTCGTCCAGGATCGCTCCGCGGATGCGGCTGGCGCAATAGGTTTCGAATTTCACGGCCCGCGACGGATCAAATGCTTCGATGGCATACATCAGACCAAACGTCCCGGCCGACATGAGGTCGTCAAACTCGACTTCCCGCGGCAGCTTTGCGTGAATCCGCTGGGCCAGTCGTTTGACCAGCGGCAGGTAATGCTCCATCAGCCGATTTCTGAGTTTCTCTGAACGTCCATTGACATACTCCTGCCACATCGAACCGACGTCGGGATACTGCATGGAGCCTCCGTAACGAAGCAAAACGAGCCCTAGGTCCACCACCTGACCGATCCGCAGATATGACGCACCATCGGCCAGTAACACTTAAGAAATCGGAAAACTAAAGTGGAACAATTAGAAGATAGAGAAAATTTTTTACTGTGTTCAAATTATCTATCTTAACACCAGCCTCGTCCGATAATTCGCGAATTGTCAGTCAGATCGAGGGAAAATGGTCGTTTGGGTGCCAGAACACCTTGGTTATCGGACACAATGGCCTATCTGTGTTGTCGGAGCGGGCGGTCCGACATGGCAATGCAAGGTGAGCTAGTCCGTTGGCATGGATAAATGGGCAAATTCAATTGGTGTAGGCAACAGTGGAGCTTGCGTTATCATATTCGTCATGCAACCGAGAACGCTGATTCTTCGCACCGCGGGTGTCAATTGTGATCGCGAAACCGCACATGCCTTTGAGCTGGCTGGGGCGAACACCGAGTTTGTGCATCTGAATCGCATTCTGGAAAAGCCGACGCTGATACGCGAGTTTCAGATCATGGCTTTTCCCGGAGGGTTCAGTTATGGCGACGACATCGCGGCCGGTCGGATTCTGGCCAACCAGGTGCGTCATCATCTGGCCAGTGAGTTTGCCGAGTTCATTTCGGCGGGCAAGCCGATCATCGGCATCTGCAACGGATTTCAGGTCTTGGTGAAGACCGACCTTCTGCCAGGCAGACTGGCGGGGCAGAGTGGCCAGACCGCCACGTTGGCGCACAATGATTGCGGTCGGTTTGTCGATCGCTGGGTGCACCTGGCATCCCGGCCGAGCAAGTGCGTGTGGACTCGCGGCATCGATCGGTTGGAACTGCCCATTGCCCACGGCGAAGGGAAGTTCATCCCGCGAGATGAGTCGATTCGGAAGGCCCTCTGGGACAACGGGCAGGTGGCCTTGGTTTACGTGAACGCCGACGGATCGCCGGCCCGAGGCGTGGCGCCGGCCAATCCCAACGGCAGCGTGGATGACATCGCGGGGATATGCGATGCGACCGGGCTGGTGTTCGGGCTGATGCCACACCCTGAGCGGCACGTGGATCCGACGCAGCATCCCGCGTGGACCCGTAATGCGGCGTTGCCGACGGAAGGCCAGGGATTGCAGGTGTTCCGCAATGCGGTCAAGCATTTCGGCTGAACCGAAAGCGAGGCGAGCATGAAACTGCCTGTCATTGTGATGGTATCGGCCGCGATCGGGTTTCTCCTGGCCGCCGATCGGAAGACCGGCGACGACGACGTGGACTTTCTTCTGGGCAAAGCGCGGCCTTCCATGGCGACGAGCAAGCCGGCCATTCCTACCAGCCGGCCGGTCGGGGTGGCGGTTTCCGACAATCCCGAAGCCCGCAAGGGCACAATCACTCTCAGCAGCGGCGAACGAATTGCCGCGCGCCTTTCGACCACGCGAGAAAAGCCCGTGCGAATCTGGGACGAGAAGGACCAGAAATACAAGGACATTCCCTTTGATCTGATCAAGTCGGCCGAGGCGAAGATTCTTTGGGAGCGTGACGAGAAGGAGTGGCATTTCATCGCCAGCGGGAGCGATCTGAAGGAGTACACGGGCAAGACCTATCCCGCCCGGGAGTTGGAATATGAGGTGACACTGCTCAATGGGCAGAAGATCACCGGGGGCATTGTGTCGCCGATCTACGCCGAAGGCTCGGGACAGACGCTGACCTATGTGTTGAACAAGCGTCAGAAGGGCGATGTCGGGCAGACGCTGAAGCAGCTTGTCTATGTCAGGAAGCTGGAGCTTGAGGATTGATACAGCGCTCCGCGGATGGGCTGATTGCCTGCGTCGGGTCGACCCGTTTGTTGCCGTTGGCGGGCGCCACACGCCGTGGAACGCGGAAATGCTTCGCCTGGCCGCTCTGAATGTCAGGCGGACATGGCGGGCCAACGCAAGGAGTTCTTGCTACGCTCGAAATGACGCATGTACATTTAGCTGTGACGGAAGCACTTTCATGTTATGCAAGTGGGCCACGGGCCCACGAACGACTTTGCATGGCCGATCGAGAAACTTCCGCGCAACAACGGCCCTCCGCCCGGTGGTGTTCCGCGAGATTCACGGTCGGTATATGGTACACTTCACAACACAGGAGCCCCCCATGATCCGAAGTCTCCGATGGTCGATGCGAGTTGGCCTTCTCACGTTCCTCTCGCTCGCGGTCCACGCCGCTCAGCCGAATCAGGCAATGCCGCCGTCGGCGACGCTTTCCGGCGAGGCGGTGTCGCCCGAGGGGCGGTATGTGCTGTGGTATCGGCAGCCGGCGCGGGCTTGGGAAGAGGCCTTGCCGATTGGCAACGGCCACATGGGGGCCATGGTTTTCGGCGGCGTGCCAACCGAGCGAATCCAATTCAACGAGCACACCATCTGGACCGGCAAACCGCACGCTTATCATCGCGAAGGAGCCGCCGCGTTTCTGCCGGAAATCCGCAAACTGCTGTGGGAAGGAAGGCAGAAAGCCGCCGAGGATCTGGCCGGCAGGGAGTTCATGAGTGTGCCGTTGCGCCAGAAGGCGTATCAGCCATGCGGAGACCTTTGGGTCGATTTCCCGGCCCATACGGAGGCAACCGGGTATCGCCGTCTGCTCGATCTGGACACTGGCATCGTCACGACCGAATACACATCGGGCGGAGTCGCGTACAAGCGCGAGGCACTGGCATCGTTTCCGGATCGAACTATCGTCATTCGTCTCTCATCCGCAATGGCTGGAAAGCTCGACTGCCTGCTGCGCCTGACTGGCATGCACAGGGGCGCGCAGGTAACAGCCGAGGGCGAGACCCTCACGCTGCGGGGGCTGGTGGAGCCGGATGGCATTGCGTTTGAATCGCGGGCGGCCGTCGAACTCGACGGCGGCCGGATTTCTGTCGAGGGCGCCGGTCTGCGTGTCGCCGGGGCGAATGTGGCGACCATACGTCTTGTCGTGGCGACCAACTTCAAGACGTTCCGCGACATTTCGGCCGATCCGGGCGCCCGCGCAAGTGAGTTGCTGAAGAATGCCCAGGCCAAGTCATGGGAGCAGATCAGCAAGGCGCATCTGGCCGATCATCAGGCGCTGTTTCGCCGGGTGAATCTGGATCTTGGGCGAACCGATGGGGCCGGGCGCCCGACTGATCAGCGGCTGCGCGAGTTCAAGACCGGGAACGACGCGGCCCTGGCGGCGCTGGTGTTTCAATATGGGCGATATCTGCTGATTGGATCGAGTCGCGCCGGAGGCCAGCCGGCCAACCTCCAGGGAATATGGAACGACAAACTCAATCCGCCGTGGGACAGCAAGTACACCTGCAATATCAACACGCAGATGAACTACTGGCCGGCCGAGCCGACGAACCTGTCCGAGTGTACGCAGCCGTTGTTTGCCGCTATGGATGAACTGATGCAGTCCGGGCGCGAGACGGCCAGGGCCCACTACAACGCCCGCGGCTGGGTTCTGCATCACAACTTCGACCTCTGGCGCGGGACCGCGCCGATCAACGCGTCCAACCACGGCATCTGGGTTACCGGCGGGGCGTGGCTCAGCGCGCATCTGTGGGAACACTATCTCTTCACGCAGGATCGCGGGTTTCTTGCGCGGGCATATCCCATCATGAAAAACTCCGCGTTGTTCTTTGTGGACTATCTCGTCGAAGATCCAAAGACCAAATGGCTGGTGAGCGGTCCGTCGAATTCGCCAGAGCAGGGGGGGCTGGTCATGGGCCCGACGATGGACCACCAGATCATCCGCTCGCTGTTCGGGGCCGTGATTGAAGCGTCGAGGATACTGGAGACCGACAAGGATCTGGCCGGGAAACTCGCGGAAATGCGCGCTCGCATTGCCCCGAACCAGGTTGGCAAACACGGGCAGTTGCAGGAGTGGCTCGAGGACAAAGATGACCCGAAGAACCAGCACCGGCATGTGTCTCATTTGTGGGGCGTCTATCCCGGCGATGACATCACCTGGAAGGACGAGAAGATGTTCAAGGCCGCGAGACAGTCGTTGATTTTCCGCGGTGATGCGGCCACCGGCTGGTCGATGGGCTGGAAAGTGAACCTCTGGGCCCGTTTTCTGGACGGCGATCATGCTTATGTGATCCTGAAGAACCTGCTGGACCCGGTAGGCCGGGGCAAGGGTGGACTATATCCAAATCTGTTTGACGCGCATCCGCCGTTCCAGATTGACGGCAACTTCGGCGCCACCGCGGGTATCGCGGAGATGCTGGTGCAGAGCCATATTCGGGACGAGAGCGGGCGGCATGTCATCCACCTGCTGCCGGCGTTGCCGAGCGCATGGCCGGCGGGCTCGGCCAGCGGTCTGCGCACCCGCGGCGGCTTCGAGGTGGACCTGGCGTGGAAAGACGGCAAATTGACGGCGGCGACCGTCCGCAGCATCAGCGGCACGGCATGCACCGTGAAGGTTGGCGAAAAGATGACGGAGTTGATCCTGAAACCCGGCGAGGCAAAGCCGTTGGGCCCGCAATGACGTTCACCAAAGCGGCGCCCGCTGCCTGAGTACCGCGAGAGGCAGTCGCGAATCCTCAACCGAGCGTGTCATTGATTGGCGCGGCCTTACCGCCATCGTCGTTTATTGCCTTTGCGCATCGGAGAGCGTTCTTTTCTGGCGTGCTTGGCCGGCTTCGTCGAGGTCTTGCGGTCGAAATTGGTGATGGCGAGATCGAGTTCGCGACGGGCGACATCCACCTTGACGATCACGGCTTTGACCACGTCGCCGATGCCAAGGCGCTGGCCGGTTCGCTGGCCGCGGACCTGGCCGGCGCGCTCGTCAACATCCCACCAGTCATCGAGCAGGTCTTCGTAGCGCACCAGGCCGTCGATAAGGTATTCGGTGATCTGCACGAATAGACCGAAGCCGGCGATACCGGTGATGACGCCGCTGAACTCCTCGCCCACGTGGCTTTGCAGCAGTGTCAGCACCTTGACCTGGCGCA
>CAYSSA010000108.1:15895-16169 GCA_964433485.1 uncultured Tepidisphaeraceae bacterium
GTTCGGTGAAACTGATGTGCCGGCCGATGGTCGTCAACTCATCTTCGCCCAGAGCCCATTCCAGTTCGAGCTTGTGGCGTTGGGTGTGGGCGTTGGTCTGGGCCTCGAAGTAGGCGTCCAGCAGCCGATGGATCGTCAAGTCCGCATAGCGGCGGATGGGGGAGGTGAAATGGCAGTAGTGTTCGCTGGCCAGGGCGTAGTGGCCGATCACTCTGGGCGAGTATTCGGCGCGGGCCAGGCTCTTGAGCACGGCCAGATTAAGGGCAAACGATTG
>CAYSSA010000109.1:0-3408 GCA_964433485.1 uncultured Tepidisphaeraceae bacterium
GGCACCATGTTCGGCGGCTGGCGCATCGTCAAGACCATGGGCAACAACATCACCAAGCTGCAGCCCGTGGGCGGCTTCTGCGCGGAAACGGCCGCCGCCATCGCGATTTTCGGTTTCACCAAGATTCGCGGCGTGCCGATCTCCACAACGCACGCCATCACCGGCGCGATTCTGGGTGTTGGCACCACGCGCGGCTGGCGCTACGTCCGCTGGATATGGGGCCAGCGCATCGTGATGGCGTGGATCCTGACGATTCCCTGCTCGGCCTTCATGGCCGCTATCGCCTATTTATTGATGAAGTGGATCGTGCAGCCGTTGTTTGCTTGAGCAGGGGTACTCGATTCCGCATTCATGGTGAGGCCATTCAGATCTCGGTCGAGATTGGAGAGCCCATGTTCCGGTCGGCCGATCGCCGCCGGCTACTATTGAGCATCGAGTTGCCATTCCGCCAGCCGAAGGATGGCGCGTGGGGAGGTCCTGGTCACCTCGTACCACGCGCTCAGCAGCGCGCCGGAGTCGAGTTCGACGGTTGACGGATATCCGAGATCGCCCGAGATGCCGTCCTCGGAAATCGTCAGCGGATCGGACCAGGTCCGACCATGATCGTTGCTGGTTCGCGCTTGGTTGCCAAATGGCGGGCGACGATGGCCGTAGGTCATCAGCAGCCGGCCATCCTTCAGTCGCAATAAGTGCGACGGCAGTCCCCAGACACCGATGGCATGGGGAACGGTCCAGGTCTTGCCCCCGTCGGCCGATTCGCATTGCAGCGTTTCTCCGGAGTTGGCCTTGTTGTGATTTCGAATGTGAATAACGAGTCTGCCGGCGTTGGTTTCAACGGCATGAAGCTCGTGGTACTGGGCGGCATGGGAATGGCGGCCAACCATTTCCAGGTCAGTCCGTCGTCGGAAGACTCACACACTCCGACGCGTTTTTCTCCGTGCCAGAGTTCCTTGCCGGCGTAGAGCAGCCGGCCATCAGCAAGCTGGATTGGCCCGTGGGGGCTGTTGACGGGACAGGCATAGCGCGCGGAAAACGTCAGGCCGGAATCCGTAGAGCGCAACATCCATTCGCCCAGGTCCGCCTGTCGCTGTTCGTCCGTCAGCCTTGCGTGCAGACTTCGCCAGCGAGACAGCCTGTCAGCCGGCCAATTGCCGTCCTTCTCGGCGCGTTCGAGAATCGGCTGATAAGCCAGCGACGTGAAGGTGGTGACCAGAATCGTCCCTTTGGCGGTTTCCATGACTCCCGCATCGCGGTCGTCGATGGCGCTGTCGAGCAACACTCGCGGATGCGTCCATGTCGCGCCGGAGTCCTGGGAGGTCATGATTTCCACGCGGCCAAAAGGGCAGACGTGCGCCTCGCGTCCACCGGAATAGACCAGCAGCAGCTGCCCGCTGCGGCAGCGGGCCAGTGTGGGCCAACCGTTGTAATAGCCGGATTCGAGAGAAATGGCGCGAATCTGGCGGACGAGCACTCGGGGAGCGGCCGATCGGCCGGAAGAGGTGGAGAGCACTGAGAACGCAACCGCCGCGTTCTGGAGCATCCGACGCCGAGAAACTGCCGACACCATTTATCTCCTTGCTCAAACAAGATTCCCATGCTTGAAGATGTCAGGGATCACACGGCAAACAGGAAATGTTAATCCGATCTTAATGATACCATCATCTAATGCTAATTCAATTCTTGAAGATTCTTAGCGTCCAATGAACCTCGGCTTCATACATAGTGCTTCACTGGAGCGGCAATCGCGCAGGAGATGCTCATGAACAGGTGGCGAATCGCATACATTATCGTAGTGGTTTTCGGCTTGCTGAACAGCGGCGCATGCGACCGGAAACCTGTCGGCGCTTCAGGGTCGGGCAATTCGATTGTCGTAGATGGTTCGGACACCATGGTGAACCTGTCGCAGGCATGGGCCGAGACCTACCACAAGATCAAGCCGGAAGTCAATATTCAGGTGTCCGGCGGCGGTTCCGGGGTTGGAATCAACAGCCTGATCGCGGGCAAGGTGGACATGGCCAATTCCAGCCGGAGGATGGAAGAAAAGGAACTGGCTAAGGCCAAGGCCAACAATGCCGGCAAGGAACCGAAGGAAATCTTGGTCGGCACGGATGCTTTGGCGATCTACGTTCACAAGAACAACCCGTTGGAAAGCATCTCCGTCGAGGAACTTGCCGAGATTTTCGGCGAGGGCGGGAAGATAACCAAATGGTCGCAGCTTGGGGTCAGCAACCCCGGCGGCGACGAGATCGTGCGCGTCAGCCGCCAGAACAACTCCGGGACCTATGCCTACTTTCGCGAGCATGTCCTGGGCAAGAGCCGCGATTTCAAGAATGGCTCAATAGACCAGAGTGGTTCGAAGGACGTTGTGGCGCTGGTTTCCAGAACTCCCAGCGCCATCGGCTACAGCGGCATGGGCTATAAGACCGACAGCGTGAAGTGGCTGAAGGTGTCGGCCAGGAAGGGGCAGCCGGCTGTTGCGCCCAGCCCCGAAGCCGCCCGGGACGGATCCTACCCGATCTCCCGCCCGCTGTTTGTCTACACCATGGGCGAGCCGCAAGGCACGGTGAAGGAATTCCTCGACTGGTGCTGTGCCACCGAAGGCCAGAAGATCGTCCGCGAGGTGGGCTTTGTTCCGCTGGGCAAGTAGTTTTCAGTCGCAGGGTTCCCGGGCGAGTATGGTTATGTAGTGTTCTGCGGGCGACCGGGGTCGGCACACTTGCCGCACAATTCAGGAGGACTGATGGTCGGCGAATCGCCAGGCAGCAAGGTTGGAATCTCGTTGGGGAAGTTGCTGCGCGCCGCCGCTGGCCTGACGGAGCCGGTCATCGAATTCGCGATTCGCGCCTGCGGATGGAGCGCCATCCTGTTCGTGCTGGCCATCTTCCTTTTCGTGTGCATCGAAGCCGCTCCCGGATTGATCGGGCTTGACTTCCGTGAGTTCGTGACCAGCCCCAACTGGCGACCAACCTCCCAGGTGCGCGAGCAGTACGGCATCACGGCCCTGTTGGCCGGGACTCTATCCGTGACCCTGCTGGCGATGGTGCTGGCGGTGCCGTTTGGACTGGGGGCCGCCGTGTTCATCTCCGAGTTCTCGGGACCGAAGATGAAGGAGACTCTCAAGATCATTATCGAACTCCTGGCGGCCATTCCTTCGGTGGTCTGGGGGTTCATCGGCTACATGGTCATGAATCCGCTCATTATCCGACTGACCGGCGCGCCGGTGGGCGTGAATGTGCTCAACGGCGGGATCATCCTGGCGCTGATGAGCGTTCCGGTCATCGTGTCGGTGTCCGAGGATGCCCTGCGGGCCGTACCCGACGGATTTCGCGAGGCCGCGCTGGCGTTGGGCGCCAACCGCTGGGAGATCGTCTATCGCGTGCTGTTTCCGGCCGCCCGCAACGGGTTGCT
>CAYSSA010000109.1:3418-8591 GCA_964433485.1 uncultured Tepidisphaeraceae bacterium
CGGCGGTGCTGCTGGGCGTCGGGCGTTCGATCGGCGAAACGATGGCGGTGCCGATGGCCACGGGCCATGCGGTGCAGATTCCGCACAGCGTGCTCGATCCGGTGCGTACGCTCACGGCGACCATTGCCGCCGAACTGGGCGAAGCCGTGCGCGGCGACCAGCATTATCGCGTTCTTTTCCTCATCGGCATCGTGTTGTTCGGGATCTCGTTTCTGGTGAATCTGACGGCGGACCTGATCGTCAAGGGCATCAAGGGCCAGCAGAATGACTGAGGCACCCATGGAACTTCAGGCTCGGTTGTGTCCGGCGAACGACGACACCGCGGCGTCCAGGCCGGTCTTCACGGCCACGCCGATTGAAGTCTCGCGCCGGCGGCGAGAGACCTTCGTGAAGTACCTGCTGATGCTCATGGCCCTGTCGCTGGTGGCCCCGGTCATATTCCTGCTGTGCTATCTGCTGGCCAAGGCCTGGCCGGCCTTGTCGCTGTCGCTGTTGACGATGAACCCCCAGAACCGCATGACGGCCGGGGGCATTTGGGCGCCGCTGGTTGGGACATTCTGCCTGGTGCTGCTGTCGCTGCTGATCGCGGCGCCGATCGGCATACTGGCCGGCGTCTATCTGAACGAGTACGCCCGCGACAACTGGCTGACGCGCATCATCAACCTGGCCGTGGTGAACCTGGCCGGGGTGCCCAGCATTGTCCACGGCCTTTTCGGAGTGGGGGCGTTCGTCTATTTCGCGCGGCTGAACCCGTCGCTGCTGGCGGCGGCGTGCACTGTGGCGGTGATGACACTGCCGGTCATCATCACCAGCACGCGCGAGGCGCTGGCCTCGGTTCCAATGTCGTTCCGCATGGCCTGTATGAACCTTGGCGCTTCGCGCTGGCAGACCATTCGCACTATCGTGCTGCCCAACTCCATCAGTGGCATTCTCACGGGGGTGATCCTGCAGGTGTCACGGGCCGCCGGCGAGACGGCGCCGATTCTGTTCACCGGCGCGGTTTACTACGTGCGGGTGGCCGACACGGGGTTTGCGTCGTATCTGCCCTACTCGCTCAACGAGCCCTTCATGGCGCTGTCCTATCATCTGTTCGCGCTGTCAACGCAGGTCAAGGGCGTGTCGGAGGAGCTTCAGTTCGGGACCGCCGTGGTCCTGATCGGGCTGGTGCTGCTGGTCAACAGCCTGTCGATCGTATTCCGGGTTTACCTTCGTTCGCGGAAGAAGTGGTGAGGCGGCCGTGAATGTGCATGTAAGTTTCGACAACCTCACCGCGGCGTATGGGCACAAGATCGCTCTTCGCAATCTGTCGCTGCAGATGCCGCGAAAGCGCATATTCGGCATCATCGGCCCGGCCAACTCCGGCAAGACCACGCTGCTCAAGTGCATCAACCGCACCATCGACCTTGTTCCGGGAGCCAAAGTCACGGGCCACGTCCACATTGACGGGCAGCCGGTGGCCAGCGTCCGCAATCCCTGCACGCTCCGGCGGCGAATCGGGATGGTGTTCCCGCTGCCGGTCGGGTTGCCGCTCACCATCTACGACAACGTCGCCTACGCCCCGCGAATGGCGGGATTGAGGGACCGCCACGAACTGGATGCCCTGGTCGAAACATGCCTGAAGCAGGCGGTTCTCTGGGACGAGGTGAAGGACCGGCTTTCCTCGCTCGGAACCAGACTCTCGGGCGGACAGCAGCAGCGGCTTACGCTGGCGAGGGCTCTGTCGCACCGTCCGGACATCCTGTGTCTCGACGAATTCTCGATTGCCATTGATCCTGTGACGACGATGAAGATTGAGGATGTGCTGCTGGAACTGAAGAACCAGATGACCATCGTCCTGGTGACCAACCTGCTTCAGCAGGCGCAGCGGCTGGCCGACATCACGGCATTCCTGAATGATTCACGGCTGATCGAGGTCGGGCCGACGGAGAAGATGTTTGAGCAGCCCGAGCACGAGCTGACTCGGGCTTATGTGAACGGGAGCATTGGATGATGGAGACCGAAGCCCAGACACCCCCGCCCCAGGCCCCCGCGCGCTTCAGCATCCAGACGCGCGATCTGAATCTCTGGTACGGCAACTTCCAGGCGCTCAAGGGCATCAACGTGAACATCCGGCAGGGGATCGTCACCTCGCTCATCGGTCCATCCGGCTGCGGCAAGACCACCTTGCTGCGATGCTTCAACCGCATTAACGAGCGCTATGGCAATGTGACCACGACCGGCGAGATCACCATCCTCTCCAAGAACATCTACGACGCCGACGTGTCGCTGAGCGAGCTGCGACGCAGCGTGGGGATGGTCTTCCAGCGGCCCAACCCGCTGCCGATTTCGGTGTTCGAGAACGTGCTCTTCGGCACGCGCATTCATACGCGAACCCCAAAGCGTCAGAACGCCGAACTGGTGGAGTCCGCTTTGCGCGAGGTCGATCTCTGGGACACCGTGAAGGACAACCTTTGGCAACGGGCCACGCGCCTGAGCCTCGAACAGCAGCAGAAGCTGTGCATCGCCCGCCTGCTGCCGCTCAAGCCGAGGGTGATCCTGATGGATGAACCGTGTTCGGCATTGGACGCACAGGGCACATCCCGCATTGAAGAATTGATCGGCACTCTCCGGGAGCGCTACACCATCGTGATTGTGACGCATAATATGGCCCAGGCCCGCCGGGCCAGCGACGAGTGCATTTTCATGCTCATGGGAGAACTGATCGAACACGGTCCGACGGTCGATCTGTTCCTGAATCCGTCCAAGCCGCAGACGGAGATGTACATTGAAGGCCGCTACGGATGACAGGCGGCCCCGGCCGTGCGGCAGCACGGCCCCTGGTTGACGAGGTGTTGAATGAAGAAGTTCGAACAGGAACTGGAAACTCTGCGAAACCGCGTCGTCGAGATGGGCGAACTGGCCCAGTCGATGGTCGCCATGGCCATCTCGGCCATGACGGATCTCCCCGCCGTATACCAGAAGGTTCTGGCGGTGGAAGACCAGGTGGATCAGATGCAGCTTGCCATCGACCATGAGGCCGTGCGCCTGCTGACCGTCTATACGCCGGTCGCCGGCGACCTGCGTTTTCTGCTCTCGGTTTCGCGCGTGAACATGGCGCTGGAGCGTATTGGCGATCAGGCGGTGGGGCTCTGCCACAACCTGGACTTTTCAGCACGGCACGCCGATGCGGCCGTGCTCCCCAAACTCCACCGCATGGGTCAGATCGTACAGACGATGGTGCGCGAAGCCCTCCGCGCCTTCAGCCAGAAGGATGCCGCGCTGGCCCGCGCCACCATGAATCACGATGACGCCGTCGATGCCCTCAACGACGAGATCATGAAGGAGATCCTCAGCGACGACATCGTACGCCAGGCCATTACCGGCCCGCGCGATATCGCGGGCGCGCTTACCCAGGTGCTGCTCGGGCGTTCGCTTGAGCGAATGGCCGACCAGGCCACGAACATATGCGAGGAAGTGATTTACATCGTCAAGGGCGACGATGTGCGGCACAGCCATGCCGACCACAAACCCACCGGCGGAGAGACCGCATGAGCGCCAGACCCGCCATGCTCGCGATGCGGGGACCGGACGGACCGGACACCGCACAGGCCCCCGGGACTGTCCTGAGACACGGCCCGTTCACGATCGATCTCGATCGCCACGAGTTCCGTTGCCGTCGCAAGTTGATCGAGCTTACGGCCTCCGAGTTCCGCATCGTTCGCCACCTCATTGAGCGAGGGGGATACCTGGTTACGCGAGAGGAACTTATGCTGGCGGCTCTGGACGCATCCAGTCCGGCGCACGCCCGCGTGATTGATGTGCATCTGGTCTCGATTCGCAGGAAACTCGGCCGCCACTGCATTCATACCGTTCGTGGATATGGATACAAACTGACGCGAAGCTGATGGCGGACAGGGCGACCAGCCGAGTGAGTCGGAAGCGCCTCGTGGCTAAGGTTTCTCAATCCGCTCCAATTGCTCCAGCAGATACTCGCCGCTCTTGACCTCCTTGCCGTCCCTGAAGCGGATCAGATACGCCTGTCCAGTGGTTGTCGAGGCCGTGGCACAGATGCGAATGAAGTCCTTCGCGGTCTTGATGTCGCCTTTGTTCTTGTTCCAGCGGTAGCGCATCAACTGGCCAGCCGTCGAGGCGTCGTGTGCGGCGCCGTTGCGGACAAACTTCGCATCCTTCAATGACTCGACATGCGAAATAAGAGACTCGATCTTTTCGCTTTCTTCTTTTGCCTCCGACCACCATGCCAGGACAAGAACCAGGGCAATTCCGGTAATGACCGGGACTGATTTCATAAGGCGTCCTCAATGGAATGATGATACCACGTCCGCACGTGCGATTTCAAACATTTCCCGAGGCCATGCGGGGATGTAAATGGACTGTTCCGGCCGGCGGGGGGGGGGGAACCGCGATCACGGTTCCTTGATCAGCGCTGCCGTTTCGGTGTATTCGCTCAGCCACTTGGCCGCGGAGGGAATGCTGCCGAGCAGCAGCGTGGCGGCAATCGACAATGCCACGGCGGTGAGGATGGGCCACTGGCGCGGAAGCGGCTGGGGCGGCACGGCGGGCAAGGGGCGCAGGAACATGGCTCCGACGATCTTAAGGTAGTAGCCCGCCGATACCGCGGCATTGGCCACCAGAATGATCACCAGCCAGAGATTGCCCGCATCGAGCGCCGGGCGAATCAGCAGGAGTTTGCCGAAGAAGCCGATCGTCAACGGCAGGCCGATCAGCGAAAAGCACGACACGGCCATCGCCAGGCCCAGCGGCACGTTGGCGCGGCCCTGGCCGGCAAGATCATCGAAGGTTTCGGCGGATCCCCGGCCCTGCCGCGAGGGCAGCAGCATCAACACGCCGAACGCCCCGACGTTCATCAGACCGTAGGCGGTGAGGTAGAAGATCACGCCGGAAAGGGCGCTGCTGCGGGGGTTGGCGCCGGCCAGTGACACCAGCCCGACCAGCATGTAACCGGAGTGCGCCACGGAAGAGTAAGCGAGGGTTCGCTTGACGCTGGTTTGCAGCAGACCCAGCAGGTTGCCCACCGACATCGTGATGGCCGCGATCACCCAGAGCATCGTCAGCAGATTGCGGGGAAGTTCGTAGTTGCCGCCGCCCACTGCATGGAGAATTTTGACGACGGCGACGACTCCGGCGGCCTTGGGCACGAACGCCAGAAACGCCG
>CAYSSA010000109.1:8707-12204 GCA_964433485.1 uncultured Tepidisphaeraceae bacterium
AGCCCCGTGCGTCAGCGCAGCGCTCCGGAGCGTCGCGCCGATGGAAGTGAGGTTGATCTGCCCCGTGGCGCCGAACAGGTATGAAAAGCCGAACAGCATCAGGGCGGCCGAGAGTGCGCCCAGGAAAAAGTACTTCAGGCCCGCTTCCTGAGCCAGGGATGTTCTTCGGGACATCGACACCATCACATAGGTCGGAATCGACACCAGTTCCAGCGCCAGGAACAGCAGGATCAGATCATTCGCCGCACACAGCAGCAGCAGCCCGGCCACGGACAAGGTCATCATCCCGAAGTACTCGCCGGTGTCGTTGCCAAGCTCCAGGGCCGAATTGCCGTTGGCTTGGGCATTGGTCGGGAAGCTGAGCAATGCCAGCAGCGGGCCCAGCAACAGAGCCAGCAGGCGAAGGTAGTGTCCGAATTCATCCACCCACACCGCCTGCGAAAGGCTGCCCCTTGTCGCGGTCTCACGACCGAGCTGGTAAAGGAACATCGCCAGCATCGAGCCGATCGCCAACACGCCGCACAAGCGCCGGAGCTGCGGCCGCTTCGAGCAGCCGAGCAGGAAAAGCGCCAGCGCGACGGCGGTCAGGACGATTTCGGGGAGGATGGTCAGAAGGGTGTCGGGCATGTTTGATGGGAGATAGTCGATAGTTGGTTATCAACGCTCGTGGGCCGGTATGAAGTCGGAAGTGGCAGTTGCCGAGCCGAGGACCGATGACGGTTGCCCGATCAACTTTGGCTGCTTCACGGCCGACGCGTACGGATTGGCGGCGGAGTCCTTGTTCACCAGCAGCTGGCTGACCGGGTGATAGAACGTATCCATCAGCTTGCCCGGAATGATGCCGATGACGACGACCGCCAGCGCCAGCGGCACGAGGATACCCATTTCGCGGGCGCTGAGATCTCTCGGCAATTCGTCGCCGCCATGCTCGGACTTGTCGTCGGCGTGGTCATGGTTGTTAGGATCGCCGGGCGTTTTCAGCGGACCCCAGATCACTCTGGCGGCCAGATGAAGCATATAGACCGCGCCCAGGATGATGCCCAGAGCCGCCAGCGAGCCGTATACGATTCCCAACCCCGGCGAGCGGAATGCGCCCAGGATCGTCAGGAACTCAGACGCGAAACCGTTCAGTCCCGGCAGGGCGATCGAACTGAGCACAAACAGGATGAAGAAAAACGCCAGCTTGGGCATCTTCCTGGCCAGCCCGGAAAGCTCGTTGATGTCCCGAGTGTGGTAGCGATCGTAGATCATGCCGATCACCAGGAACATCGCTCCGGTCGAAAGGCCGTGGTTGATCATGTAGAGCACGGCGCCGCAGACGCCCTCGAAATTCATGGCCGCCAGCCCCAGCACGCAGAAGCCCATGTGTGAGACGGACGAATAGGCCACCAGCTTCTTGATGTCCTGCTGTACCCACGCCACCAGCGCTCCATAGATGATCGCCATGACACAGAGCGTGCCGACCACATGCACCAGTACCGCGGACGTGGCGAAGCCGATTGGCAAGACCAGACGCAGGATGCCGTAGGCGCCGAGTTTCAGCAGCACGCCGGCCAGGATGACCGAGCCGGCCGTCGGTGCTTCGGTATGCGCCAGCGGCAGCCAGGTGTGAACCGGAAACAACGGCACTTTCACGGCGAAACCCGCCAGCAAACCCAGTGTCACCCACATTCGCTCGACGTCGCTCAGCCTGCTGACCGCGTACTCGGTCATGGTGGCGATCTCAAAACTGTGGGCCTTGAGACCCAGATAAAGCAGCGCCGCCAGTGTGAAGACACCCCCGGCGAAGGTGAACAGGAAAAACTTGATGGCCGCGTAGCGGCGCTGCGGGCCGCCCCAGATGCCGATGATGAAGAACATCGGCACCAGGGTCAGTTCGAAAAACACATAGAACACCAGCGCATCCCGCGACACGAACACCCCGGCCATCGCCGTCAGCAGCAGCAGCATCCAGGCGTAATATTGCCTGGGACGGTCCTGAATGCTCTGAAAGCTGGCCCAGATGGCCAGCGGCTGCAGGAACACAGTCAGCACCAGAAGCCAGAGGGCCACCGAGTCAATTCCCATCGCCAGGTTGAAGCCGATCAGGGGAATGCCGCCGATGTCCAGCGTGAATTGCATCGCCGGATTGTTCCACTGGAACGTCCACACCAGCGGTACCGTGGCGGCAAGGCAGGCCAGGCTGGCCGCCAGCGCAATTCCCCTGGCCACTTTGCCGTCCGGGGCAAAGGCGCACAGCAACGCGCCAAGTACCGGCAGGGCAAGGATGACGGGGATCAGATATTCCATAGATTGCTCGGTCGCCTAAATGAAGATCAACAGCAGAATCGCCGCCACGCCGGCAAGCATCAACAGGGCGTATCCCTGCAACCGTCCGCGCTGGGTCGTCAGTTTCAGGGCGAAACCGCTCAATTGGGGAACGAAACCGAGAACATTGACCAGCCCGTCCACCAGCCAGCGGTCAAGCCAGAACAGCATCCGGCCGAGCGAACGCAAGGGCTCGATCACGGCGCCCTGGTAAATCTCGTCCACAAAATACTTGCCCTCGAGCAGGATCCGGATCACTGGATACCGGTTGGCCAGCGCCTCGCCCCTGGCGCGATTCTGCAGGTGATTCGCGTAGGCCAACAGAATGCCGAGGAAGGCGATCAGGATGCTGACCGCCATGATCGAGACATGCGATGCCCCTTCGGCTTCGGGGCCGTGGTCCACCGTCTTGCCCCACATGGCCGGATCGAACAACGCGGTGTCCGTGCCGTCACGCACATGCCCCTCGGCAACCAGGAAACCCGCCGTGAACGACGGGCTTGTGCCCAGGAAGTGCCCGAGGTTGTGTTTGTAGGCCAGCAGACCGCCGGACGCGATCGCCCCGATTGCCAGCAGCACGAGCGGCGCAATCATCAGCCATGGCTCGTGGTTGTGGTGCGTGTGCTTGGCGGTATGGTCAGCGTGAGAATGGGCATCTTGTCCGTGGTCGTCGTGCGCGTGCCCTTCGGCCGGTTCGGCGGGCGCTGCTTCCGGTCCCATGAACACGCGGAAGTACAGCCGGAACGTGTAGTAAGCCGTCAGCAACGCCACCAGCATCATCACCAGGCCGAGGAACTTGTTGCGATCCCATGCGGCGATGAGTATCTCATCCTTGGAGAAGAAACCTGCGAAGGGCGGCACGCCCGCCAGAGCCAGGCATCCGATGAGAATCAGGATGTTGGTTTTTGGCAGCAGGCTCTTGAGCCCTGACATCTTCCGCATGTCCAGGTGCCCCATCATCGCGTGCATCACGACCCCGGAACTCAGGAACAGCAGAGCTTTGAAGAAAGCGTGCGTCACCAGGTGAAAAATCCCGGCCACCGGCGCCAGCACCCCGACCGCCACGAACATGAAACCAAGCTGCGACACGGTCGAGTAAGCAAATACCTTCTTCAGGTCGAACTGCCGCAGCGCGATCGTGGCCGACAGCAGTGCTGTGAACGCCCCGACAATCGCCACCGCCCACAGCG
>CAYSSA010000109.1:12233-15934 GCA_964433485.1 uncultured Tepidisphaeraceae bacterium
TTGTACGCGAAAAACGCGCTGCAGCGGGCGATCATGTAAACACCGGCCGTCACCATCGTCGCCGCGTGGATCAGCGCTGAAACGGGCGTCGGACCTTCCATGGCGTCGGGCAACCAGACATACAACGGGAACTGCGCGCTCTTGCCGAACGCTCCCAACATCAGGCAGAACGGGATCCAGGAGATGGCCGCCTGCTTCCATGCCGGCAAAGTCTGAATGAATGCGGCATCGGTCACCTGGATGAGCGAGCCGTCTCCACTGCCGAAATACGAAACAGTTCCGAAGACCACGTAGATCAGCATGATCCCCAGGCCGAATCCGAAATCGCCGATGCGGTTGACCAGAAACGCCTTCTTCGCCGCCTCGCGGGCCGACGGTTTGTCGTAGTAGTGGCCAATCAGAAGGTAAGAACAGAGGCCCACGCCCTCCCAGCCCAGGTAGAGCATGATGAAATTGTTGCCCATGACCAGGTTCGTCATGGCGAAGATAAACAAACCGAGATACGCGAAAAAGCGGAAGTAGCCGCTGTCGCCTTTCATATAACCGGCCGCAAAGACCGTGATCAGGAAGCCAATCCCGCAGACGACACAGAGCATGGTGACGGTCAGCGAGTCAAAGAAATAGCCGTAGGTCGCCTTGAAGTTACCCGCCGAAACCCATGTGTACCAATCCAGGCTGGCGGCCAGTCGCCAGGGACTGTCCTCCTTGCGAATCTCGGCCGTGTGCGTTGGCAAATCCTGCGTCAACTCATGGACCTTGCTCAATTTGACATAGGGATACGTCGCACCGGCCGGAGTCAGGCCCTCGGCACCATGCAGCCGATGGATCATCCCTGCCAACAGAACAATGCTCATAACCGCGCTGGCTCCCACCGTCAGCCAGATGGGCCAATGCGATTGTCCCTTGAGCCACTTTGCGCCCAAGAACCCGGCCGCCATCGCCCCCAGCAGCGGCAGCAGAGGAATGAGGTAAGAATGTTCGATGATCCAGTGCATAGTCGGTAGTTGATAGTGGGTAGTCGATAGTCGGTAGTAAGACGGCCTCCTATGCAAGCGACTTCTGCAATCCTCGAACCAACCGGGCCACTTCCGACGAGTGTTCGGAGAACTCCCGGCACTTGTCTCCATGGACATAGCCGAAGCGGCTGGCAATTTCAAACTGCGTTTCCAGTTCTTGAACAGACCCCATCGCGATGTTCAGGAATCGAAGAAAGTCCGCTTTGGCCGCTCGCCCCTGCCCTTCGGCAAGATTCGATGCGACTGACACAGCCGCCCGTCTCATCTGCGACGTTAAACCATATAGCTCCTCTTTTGGAAAACCACGAGTCAACTCGTACACCAGCATCGCCAAATCCACAGCCTTCGGCCACGCAATCAAATCCCGATAGCTCCTCGATGGCATCCCGATTCCACCTTCCTCACTACCGACTATCCACTACCGACTACCGACTACCGACTACCGACTAACCTCTTAGTTCACTCCACGCATCCGCATCCAACGTATTGCGCTTTCGGTATAACAACACCACCAGACCTAGTGCCAACGAAGCCTCGGCTGCGGCGATCACGAGGATGAATACCACAAAAGCCTGGCCATGGAAAAAGGCATCGCCCATCCAATGCCGTCCAAAAGCAATGAAGTTCAGTGCGACACCTTGAAACATCAACTCCGTACACAGGAACATGATGATCAGATTCCGTCGTGCGACAAAGCCAATCAGGCCGATCACAAACAGGATGGCGCCAACCGCCAGATATTTCTGTAACATCAGTTCTGGCATGGACTAACGCTCCGGGTAGGACTTGGCCTGTGGGTTTCTGGTTCCATAAATTGGGATCGTGTGAGGGTTGTCCTGAACATCCGGCAAGGCATCGGCGACCTGATACGTCTTGGATTCAGCTTCATCGCCGACCTGTCGCCGCGCGATCAGGATCGCGCCAACCATGCCCATTGCCAAGATGACGCCGGCCAACTCCAACGCGAGCATCTGCTCGCTGAAAAGATACTGGCCGAAGTCGCGCACGCTGATTCCGCGGTTGGGAGTGCTCACCACCGGCACATTCACTTGCCCGGCTTTGTCGAAGATCAGGAACAAGAGCACGGCAAGCAGCACAAACCCAATCGCCGAGGCCACTACAGGTTCACGGCTGATCTCATCGTATTCCGGACCGGCATCTCCGGGCACCGCCGGGGGGCTGGCCAGCATGATGACAAACACATAGGTCACCAGGATCGCCCCGGCATAGATGATGACCAGGGCAATTGCCATAAACTCAGCCCAGAGCAGGACAAACAACCCGGCCGAGGCGACGACGGTCAACACAAAATAGAGCGCTGAATAAACCGGTTTGGAATGCGTGGCGACTCGCATGGCCGCAACGATCGCCACCGCCGAAAACAGCCAGAAATAGACATCCGCCATGCCCTGTCGGGCGGCTTGGCGAATGAGCGTGGCCGCGAAAATCAGGAACCCGGCCAGGAGAATGACACCGCCGATCTTGCGGAACGATTGCTCGCGTCGCGATGGCAGCACCAGCACGGTCGCGATGGCCGCGACGACACAAAGCACCAAGATCGCCAAGGGGTGAAAAACCCCGGCGGCCAACGGCATAGGAGTGTCAACGCAAGGCTGAAGCATGGTTTGCTGACCGGAGCCGAGTTAGTGCCGAAGTCTATGAGTGGGAGCAAACGTTGGCAAGAGCAGCGACGAGGATTTGTCTCTACGAAATGGGATACCGGACAGAAGCCGCCGAATGCCTGACCATGTGTCCCGTGGTGCTGGATGGCATGCCATGCCCACTCTACAATCGTCCCCCATGGCAACCGAAAAATCATGGCAGGCCCGCATCTCCGAGGCGACCGACAAGCTGGCCCAGTCGTTCGTCGAGTCCATCAGCTACGACCGGCGGCTCTACAAGCACGACATCGCCGGATCCATCGCCCATGCGACCATGCTGGCCAAGGTGGGGCTGATCACCGAGGCCGACCGCGATGCGATCATCGGGGGGCTCAATTCGATCGAGCAGGACATCGAGGCCGGGAATTTCGTGTTTGATGAGTCGCTGGAGGACATTCACATGGTCGTCGAGGATGCGCTCATCAAGCGCATCGGCGAACCGGGGCGGAGACTGCATACGGGGAGGAGCAGGAATGATCAGGTGGCGTTGGATTTGAAACTGTGGATCACCGAGGCCTGTAGAGCCTTGCAAGCAAGAATTCGAGACCTGCAACAATCTTTTGTTGGACTCGCAGAAAGATCGCATGCGATAGTAATGCCTAGCTTCACGCACCTGCAGAGAGCCCAGCCCATTTCCGCTGCTGCCGAGGCGTTGGCGTGGGCGACGTTCTTCGATGGGGATGATTTGCGATTAGGTCTTCTACAAAGCGATTCTGCGCTCTTCATGCCGCTTGGAAGTGGTGCGATCGCCGGTTCAAGTCTGCCGATCAACCCATTGGAGAGTTCCTTCGTTTTGGCGACATTTGATCCTCCGTTGATGGAGCGTGGCCAAAGTCCAACGTCGAGCATAGAGCACACCGCGACGCGCGACCATGCGTGTGACTTGCTGTACGCCTGCGCCATGATCTCCCAGCACCTCTCCCGCTGGGCCGAGCAGTGGATCATCTATTCGACCACCGAATTTTCGTTTCTGAAAATCGCCGACAAGTACACCACCAGTTCCTCCATGATGCCGCAGAAGCGG
>CAYSSA010000110.1:0-2863 GCA_964433485.1 uncultured Tepidisphaeraceae bacterium
TTGCCGGGAAAGGATCAACAGCGCAAGCGGCTCCTCTGGTGCCGCCGCATGCAGACAGGAGCGAAATCCAGCGGTAGAATCGCTCGGCATGACAAGGCTTCGGATTGAGAGTGTCGGCCCAATCAAGTTGGCGGAAATCGACTTTGCCGATCTGACCGTGTTTGTTGGGCCACAGGCGACGGGGAAGAGCATCGCACTGCAGTTTCTCAAGCTGCTGCTGGATACCGGGCAGGTAACCAGCGAACTCAAACGATACGGATTGCAGTGGTCGAAGGACATCACCAAGTTCTTCGAGATATACTTCGGCGAAGGGATGTCCTCACTATGGCAACCCAATGCCAGCAAGCTCGAATTGGACGGAGAGCCCGTTCATCTCAAAGAAATGATCAGCAGGCAAAAGAAGCTAAAGGATGAGTCGCTCTTCTTCATCCCCGCACAGAGGGTACTGACGCTCCGTGATGGCTGGCCACGGCCATTTACTGATTACCGTCCGGGTGACCCGTTCACTGTGCGCGAATTCAGCGAACGCCTCCGTCAACTGATGGACCAGGAGTTCTCCGGGGCCGGAGAGTTGTTTCCGGCCTCAAGACGCTTCAAGACCGAGATCCGTGATCTTCTGGACCGGAGCGTCTTCCGAGGCTTCAGGCTCAAAGTCGATGACCGACTGCCCCAGAAGCGCCTTGTGCTCAACGAGCGATCTGTCGGCGGCAAGGCCACCCCGACAGATTTACCCGCCATGGTATGGTCCGCTGGGCAACGGGAGTTTGTGCCCTTGTTGACCGGTTTATTTTGGCTGTTGCCGGGCGCGGCAACGTCCCGACGCGCCGCGGTGGAATGGGTGGTGATCGAAGAATTGGAGATGGGCCTCCACCCGCGAGCCATCGCGGTGGTCATGCTCCTGGTGCTTGAGCTGCTGACGCGTGGATACAAGGTGTGCCTTTCGACTCATTCGCCACACGTATTGGACGTGGTTTGGGCCTTGCGAACCATAGCCAAGAAGCGAGCGGACCCTAACACCGTTCTACGGATTTTCAACGCCAAAGAGTCGCAGCAGATGACAAGGTTGGCCGAGCAGGTGGTGAAGAAGGCAATGCGCGTTTATTACTTTGATGCCGAATCGAAACACGCCGAGGACATTACCGAGCTTGATCCCGGATCGGCGGATGCGGGGCAATCGGGCTGGGGTGGCTTAACGGAATTCTCGGGTAGAGTGTCACAGGTTGTCGCCGAGGCCTTTAGCGCTGGGGGCAAGTAATGGATTTCAAGAAGGCTGTCGCCTTGTGCCCAGAGTTGGCAGGCGCGTTCCGACAAGGGCTTCGGGCAATACGGCGGCGCGATGCCAGTCGCATCTCAGCGCGCGATGCGCGACTGGTGACTGGCAGCATCAATCTTGATACTTGGCTTGGTGCAACCTACCCGAACGATCGACGATGGGACTACGCTATCGGTTACCAAGCGCAAGCCGTGGATCGCGTCGTCTGGGTGGAGGTCCACCCTGCCGAGACGTCGGAGGTTGCAGTCGTGCTCGCCAAGAAGGGCTGGCTGGATCAATGGCTGGCCAAGCCAGGTG
This sequence comes from uncultured Tepidisphaeraceae bacterium, assembly GCA_964433485.1. Lineage (GTDB taxonomy): Bacteria > Planctomycetota > Phycisphaerae > Tepidisphaerales > Tepidisphaeraceae > JANYKD01. The sequence continues at coordinate 1,571 of CAYSSA010000110.1, forward strand.
CTGCGGCCCTCCGGCGAATGCCGCGTACCTTTCATTGGATTGCTTCCGGCGCGGTACACATCCTCCGGAACAGCCCACAAGCAAGAAGACTGGCTCTCTCCGGGATCATCCTCAAGGCCCGACTGGAAATTCAATGATGTCGAAGACACCCTGGTCATATGAAGCACAGACCATCCCCAACGGCATACTCGGTCGACTTACGCTGACCCCGGCACTGCAGCCCGATCTTCGGCCATTCGTTCGCCCGCCCTTTGATGTCCTTTCCCTTCCATTTAGAATCACCGTATGTCCTCCGTCGAACAACGCATCAACGAACTTCGCGAAGCGATCAACCGGCACAACCGACTCTACTATGTCGATGCCCGGCCCGAGATATCCGACCACGACTATGACCTGCTGATGCGGGAACTGATCGCGCTGGAACAGGCCCATCCGGAATACAAGACGGCGGATTCGCCTTCGCAGCGCGTCGGGGGCGAACCGCTCAAGGAATTCCGCACGGTCAGACATGCCATCCCGATGATGTCCATCGACAACGTCACCGAGCCGGAGGAGCTGCGCGACTTTGACCGATCCATCCGCGGGGAACTTGGTGCGGAGCCTGTTTCCTATGTTCTGGAACCGAAGGTGGATGGCGTTGCCGTATCGCTTCGATATGAATCCGGCACGCTCGTCCTCGCCGCCACGCGGGGCGATGGCCGCGAGGGAGATGACATCACCGCCAACGCCCGCGTCATTCAGTCCATACCACTGCGTCTGGCGGATACAGGATATCCCGATGTGCTGGAAATCCGCGGCGAGATTTACCTGTCCAATCGGCAGTTTGAGCAGATCAACGAGGAACTCGCGAAGGAGAAGGGCGCCAAGCCTTTCATGAACCCCCGCAACGCAACGGCCGGCACGCTCAAGAACCTCGATCCCAAGGTGGTGGCCGCGCGACGGCTGGAATTCGTCGCGCACGGTCTCGGGGAAATCCGCGGGCCGAAGCAGGACATTGATTCCTACGCGGAATGGCTGCGGCAGCTTGAACGCTGGTGGGTGCCAACCAATGAACACGTCAAACACACCGACAATATCGAGGAAGCCCTGGTGTTCATCCGGGCATTCGATGCGCTCCGCGGCACGCTGGACTATCACACCGACGGCATGGTAATCAAGGTGGACTCGCTCCGGCAGCGGGATATCCTGGGCGAAACGGCCAAGTCGCCCCGGTGGGTGAAGGCATTCAAGTATCCCCCGAAACAAGCCCGAACCATCCTCCGCCGCGTGGAGTGGCAGGTCGGAAAGAGTGTA
>CAYSSA010000110.1:2873-3568 GCA_964433485.1 uncultured Tepidisphaeraceae bacterium
GGCAAGACCGGGACTCTCACGCCGGTCGCGGTGCTGGAGCCAATTCTGCTGGACGGCACGATCGTCACACACGCCAGCCTGCACAACCGGGACCAGATCGCGCGACTGGATCTGCACCTGGGAGACACAGTCATCGTCGAGAAGAAAGGCGAGATAATTCCCCAGATCGTCGGCGTTACAGCGCGGCAGCGCGTCCCGATTCCTTCGCACTGCCCATCGTGCAAGACGCCCTTGAAGACCGAGCCCCTCGATCCAGGCATGGCCGGCTTCCGATGTGTGACTCCCGAATGCAAACTGTACCTGGTGCGCCGGCAAAGCCGGAACCTCCCGGCCACATGCACCGGAAAGGATGGCTGCGGCGGTCCGGTCGAGCCGATCGACAGCATGGTTGAAATGTCCTGCCCGAACCCGGCATGCCAGGACAAACTCATCCAGCAAGTCCGCCATTTCGCATCACGAACGATGATGAACATTACGAGCCTTGGCGAAGGCTGGGCCGAGCAACTCGTGCAGGCCGGACTGTTGTCCTCTGTCGCCGACATTTACCGGCTCAAGGACAGGATGAAGGAACTGGAGACGCTCAAGCGCGTTGCCAGGAAGAAGATCGACGCCCTGCTCGACGGCATAGAGAAGAGCAAGAGCCAACCGCTCTCCAGACTGATCGCGGCGCTGACCATCGGCGATGTCGGACTTAC